>NZ_LVEG02000004.1:300000-531074 GCF_001614315.2 Halofilum ochraceum | reverse complement strand
TCCCTGCGAGGAGGCGAAGGCGACGCGGCAGGAACCAGCCGGCGGGAAACACAGTGGCGCGGTGCAGGGGATGCCGGCTGTTGCCTTTCGGCAAAAGCCGGCCTACCGGCGCCTCACCACAATCCGAGCTACCAGGGATGCCGCATCCCGTAGGCCGGCTTGCGACCGAAGGGAGCCAGCCGGCGAACCACGCGGCGGTGCTGCACCAGCGCTACCACCTCGGGGTTCCGCCAACCGCGCATTTTTCTCTCGCAAAGGGGCGAGGATCGCCGAGAGGTGCAAAGGAAAATCGAGCCAGCAGGTCACGCACTGCCCGACCGAAAGTCATTGGCTTCTCTGCGCTCTTCGCGCCCTCCGCGCCTCTGCGTGAAAACCGACCCGGACCGCTTGAGCCCGCGTTGCAGGAATCAGCCGAGGTCGGGTTCGGTCGCGCGATAGCTCTCCAACTGCTGGAAGCGATCCCACCATTCCTGGAAGCCCGGGACGTCGAACACCTTTGCGGCATCGTCGGTCAGGCTGACATAGAAGCAGGCGGGTGCCAGATAGAGATCGGCCAGCGTCGGTTTGTCACCGGCGATGTACTTCGAGTCGCCGCGGATCTTCATCAGCTCGGTGAGGACCTTGCGCGCGTCCTCGATGGACTGCTTGCGGAACGCCTCGTCCGGATTGCCGAGGAAGCCGGGGAACAGGTGATAACCGGCGACACCGACCAGCGCACCATAGCCATAGGAATCGAACAGGCCGATCGCCATGTCCATGCGGGCACGGTCTTTGGGGTTATCGGGTATGAATGACGGCCCCTCGAGCACATCGTTCAGATAGCGGGTGATCGCGCTGGTTTCGAGAATCCGCATCCCGTCGTGGTCGAGCACCGGCACTTTGCCGAATGGGTGGCGCTCGAGATGTTCCGGCTGCCGCGGCTCGCCTTCCAGCACGTTCACCTGGACCTGGTCGTAATCGGCGCCCTTCTCCGCGAGCAGCATACGCACGGTTCGTACGTAGGTGCTCCCGTCGAAACCGTAGAGAACGATGTCCTTGCTCATGGCACTACCTCCGGGTATGTCCGGTGGCCATTCCGGTACCGGAATGGCGCGAGGCGAAACCCCGCTCGAAGGAGATTCGCACACGATCCAATTGTGTGCAATCATTCTGACCGATCGGGCATTCGACCCGCGCGCGACGCCGATCCGGCATCGCAAAAGGCGACGGGCCCGAAGGAGGTACCTTGGCGAACGGTTGCGACAACAGGGATCCGCTCACGCTCGACAACCAGCTCTGTTTCAGCGTCTATTCGACCGCGCACGCATTCACCCGCCTGTACCGGACCCTGCTCGACCCGCTCGGCCTAACCTACACCCAGTACATCGTCCTGCTCGCCCTGCTGGAAGAAGACGGGGTATCGATCAAGGTCCTCGGCGGCCGGCTGTCACTGGATTCCGGCACGCTCACGCCGGTCCTCCGTCGGCTCGATACGGCTGGCCACGTGAATCGGACGCGTGACCGGGACGACGAGCGCATCGTTCGCGTGCACCTCACCGCTCAGGGGCGGGCCCTGCGACCGGAACTCGAACGCGTGAACAATTCGATCGGCGCATCCACGGGCCTGGACGCGGACGAACTGACGCGGCTGCAACAGCGCCTGCGCACATTGCAGGATGGCCTCGAAGCCGGGTTGAAGCGGCTGCACGGGCAACCGGACGACTGAAGCCGAGAGACAGCGCCGATCCCCCGGGGCATTGCCGCACTCGCCGAGGACCACGCGGGGGTCTGGCAAACGGGTATCACAGCCACGAGAATGCAGGCTATCCAACCCCGCGGCGAGTGGCTGGCGATGGAGACTGGACCGATTCCGGCACACGCCCACTTCGACACGAACGCGCCCGCGAGGCGGATTCGCGTCCTGCTGTTCGCCGCCGCCGCGACCCTGGTGTCCGCCGCGCCCGCGGAGGACGGGGTCATGGAACCCATCGTGATCACCGCCCCGCGCATGGAGCGCAACCTGCTCGACGTCCCGGCGGCGGTGGACGCGGTCGATCGCGACGAGATCCGGAACGGGCGCCGGGGGCTCACCCTGGACGAGTCGCTGCAGCAGATCCCGGGTCTCTACTTCCAGAACCAGTACAACTTCGCCCAGGGGCTGCGGATATCCACGCGCGGATTCGGCGCCCGTGCGCCCTTCGGTATCCGCGGCATCCGGCTGCGGGTCGATGGGTTCCCGGAGACGCTGCCCGACGGCCAGTCGCAGACCGATGCCATCGACCTCGAATCGGCGGATCGGATCGAGGTGATCCGCGGGCCAGCCGCGGTGGCCTACGGCAACGCCGCCGGCGGCGTCATCGATATCACCACGGCGGACGGTCGAGACATGGCCTACAGCCCCGCCGTGTCCGCACAGGGCGGCAGCCATGGCTACCGCAAGGGCGGCGTCCGGGCCGGCGGCAACGACGGCCCGTGGGCCTACCACATCAACGCCTCGGCACTCCGCTTCGACGGCTTCCGCGAGCAGTCGCGCGTGGAGCGCGACCGCGTGAATGCCAAGGTCACCCGCTCGTTCGACGAGGAGCGCGAATTGCAGACGGTGCTGACGCTGATGGACAACCCGGTCTCCGAAGATCCCGGCGGCCTGACCGCGGCCGAGCTGGCGGACGACCGCAGCGCCGCGACCGCCAATGCCCGCGCGCTCGACGCCGGCCAGACGGCCTCGCAACAGCGGCTGGGATTGCGCTGGCGCGACGGGGGTGCGGCCGGCGGCGTGCTGACGCTGCGGGGGTTCTACACCCGCCGGGATTTCGAACAGCAGCTGCCTTTTCCGGGCAACAGCCTGCTCGGCTACGATCGCGATTTCTTCGGCCTCGGTACTGAATACGCCCGTTCGGGCGCATTCGCCGGCATGCCGGTGCAATACACGATCGGCGGCGAAATCGACCGGCAGATCGACGATCGCTTCCGTTTCGCGGTGGATGGCGACGGTGCGATCCAGTCACGTACGGCCCGCGAGCGCCAGCAGGCGACCGCCGGCGGGCTTTTCGCCCAGGCGGACCTTGGCGTGACCGAAGCCCTCGACCTCAGCGCGGGCCTGCGCTTCGATCGGGTGCGTTTCGAAATCGACGACGAGCTCGTCAGTGACGGCGATGACTCGGGTTCCCGCCGGTTCGACGAGACCAGCGGCAGTCTCGGCGCCCTATATGCGCTATCGACCAACCATCGCCTGTATGCCAATGTCTCGACGGCTTTTGAAACCCCCACCTTCACCGAATTCGCGGATCCGGATGGCACCGGCGGCTTCAATCCCGCGATCGAGTCCCAGCAGGCGCTGAACCGCGAGATCGGCGCGCGCGGGCGTTTTGGCAGTCGCCTGCGCTATCAGCTCGCCCTCTTCCGGGTCGATGTCGACGACGAGATCGTCTCTTTCGAGCGCAACGGCCGCGATTTCTACGAGAACGCCGCCGAGACACGGCGCGACGGCATTGAACTCGGTCTCGACTGGATCGCCTCGCGGCGGCTGTCGATCGCCGCCGCCTGGACCTGGTCCGACTATCGCTTCGAGGAATTCGTCGACCGCGACGGCAACGACTTCACCGGCAATCGCCTGCCCGGGCTCCCCGAGCACAAGCTGTTCCTCGAGGCGGACTGGCGCGCTGCGGACGGCCGCTACGCACGCGCCAGCATCCGCTATATCGACTCGGTCTACGCCGACAACGCGAACCGCGTCCGCGTCGATGACTACACGACGCTGGATCTGCGCGCCGGGCGCACGTGGAGCGCCTCCGGGCGCCGCGTCGAGGCCTGGTTCGGCATCGACAACGTCACCGACACGGAGCATGTCGCGAATGTCCGCGTGAATGCGACCGGCGGGAGCTACTTCGAGCCGGCGCCGGGTCGGACATTCGTGGCCGGACTCGAAGTCGGATTCTGAATACAGCGCTGCGGCCGGGCGCCAAAGCCCGCGGCCGGCTGCATACATCCCCGGATTCCGCTGGCGCTGCATCCGGGCTGCGGTTTCCGCGTAGTCCGCCTCCCATCGGCCATGAGCGGGGCTAAGGCTCAGGCCGAACTGGCGTCATGACGGGCGTCGCTCCGCGGCGAAATTGGGCTCGGTTCCGGTCCCCCTCTTTTATAGTGGGGCGCGATCCGGGTTAGACTGCGTTTCGTCGGCCGGCCGTATGCGGCCTGTCATTCCATGATTTCATAACCACGGGAGCGACGATCGATGACACAAAAAATCGTCGTCGAAGATGTCTACAAGATCTTTGGCCCCAGCCCCGATCAGGCGAAACAGCTGATCGAGGAGGGCAAGAGCAAGGACGAGATCTTCGCGCAGATCGGGGCTACGGTCGGCGTGCAACGGGCAAGCTTCGGCATCGAAGAGGGGGAGATTTTCGTCGTGATGGGCCTGTCGGGCTCGGGCAAATCCACCATGGTGCGGATGCTCAATCGACTGATCGACCCGACCTATGGCGCCGTGAAGATCGACGGCAACGACATCACGAAGATGTCCACCGAAGATCTCATCCAGCTGCGCCGCCGCGACATGAGCATGGTGTTCCAGTCATTCGCCCTGATGCCGCACCAGACGGTCATCGAGAACGCGGCGTTCGGCCTGGAACTCTCCGGCGTCGAGAAGGCGGACCGCGAGAAACGCGCGCTGGCCGCGCTTGAGCAGGTCGGGCTGAAGGCGAACGCCAACAGCTATCCGAGCGAACTCTCCGGCGGCATGAAACAGCGTGTCGGACTCGCCCGCGCCCTGGCCGTGGACCCGACCATCCTGCTGATGGACGAGGCCTTCTCCGCGCTCGACCCGCTGATCCGCACGCAGATGCAGGACGAGCTGATCGAACTGCAGAAGCAGCATGCGCGGACGGTCGTATTCATCTCGCACGACCTCGACGAGGCCATGCGGATCGGCGATCGCATCGCCATCATGGAACAGGGCCGCGTGGTGCAGATCGGTACGCCGGACGAGATCGTCACGAACCCGGCCAACGAGTACGTGCGCTCCTTCTTCCACGGCGTGGACGTCACCAAGGTCTTCACGGGCGGCGACCTTGCCCGCAAGGACGCCGTCTCCGTGATCGACGACGCGAACGCCGATCCGAAATCGGTCCGCGAGCAGCTGCAGCGCGACGGGCATGACAGCGCGGTCCTGATCGACGGCTCGGGCAACGTCAAAGGCGTGATGACCGAGAAATCGCTCGCCGACGCCAACTCGCTGAACGACGCCTTCATCAAGGATCTTGAGCCGGCCGGGGCGGATATGTCGCTGCACGATGTCCTGAGCCGTGTCGCACACGCAGGGGCGCCGGTACCGGTGGTCGACGACAACGGCCGCTATGTCGGCAGCGTGTCGCAGGCCCACCTTCTCCAGACGCTCGATCGGACGGGATAATTCATCATGGCTGATCCAGAGAACTATCAATTCCTCAATATCGATCTGGGACAGTACGTCGAAGACCTCGTCGACTGGATCCAGAACAATCTCGGCGGCCTGCTCGACGGCATCTCCGCCGCCATCGACTTCGTCGTGGCCAACCTCGAAGGCTTCATGCTTTGGGTGCATCCATTGGTGATGGCGGCAGCGATCATCATTCTCGGCTTTCTGCGCGTCGGCTGGGGCTTCGGAATATTCTGCATCGTCGCGATGATCCTGTTCTTCGAGATGACGCTGTGGCCGGAGACCATGTCGACGGTGGCGATCGTACTCAGTGCCAGTTTCGTCGCACTGTTGATCGGCGGGCCGCTCGGCATCGCGATGGCCCGCAACGACAAGGTCGAGATGCTCGTACGGCCGGTGCTGGACTTCATGCAGACCATGCCGCCATTCGTGTACCTGATCCCGGCCGCAATCTTCTTCGGCCTCGGGAAGGTACCCGGCACGATCGCGACGGTGGTGTTCGCCATGCCGCCGGCCGTGCGCCTCACGAATCTCGGCATCCGCCAGGTGCATGAGGAGAACATCGAGGCCGGCCTCGCGTTCGGCTGCACGCCGCGCCAGCTCCTGACCAAGGTACAGCTGCCTCTGGCGATGCCCACCATCATGCAGGGCGTGAACCAGACCATCATGCTGTCGCTGTCGATGGTCGTCATCGCCTCGATGATCGGTGCGGGCGGTCTCGGCAACGTGGTCCTGACGGGTATTCAGCGCCTGAACGTCGGCCTCGGGTTCGAGGGCGGTCTTGGCGTGGTGCTGATTGCGATCCTGCTCGACCGGATCACGCAGACCTTCGGTCAGGCTGGAGCCAGCGGCAGCCCGCTGTTCCACTACCTCAAGGCGATGTTCAGCGGTTCCGGCAAGAAGACGGCCGCGTCCAGCTGATCCGCCAGTACCGTTGTGGCGAGCGTACGGTGCCCGGTCCCCCGGGCACCGTACGCCCCGCCCCTTTCCAGTCAGCCCACCTGTTTTCGGACCCGGTTCCCCTATCCGGGCTGCATCCCCACTCCACGTGAATTTCCGCCAAGCCGAACCGTCGGCAGTGCGAAATATTGACCTCACTTTGGGTTAGGTACTACACCTTTAATAAGCAGTCGGCGCTCACCCGTGACTTCATGACAATGAGCGGAGCCCGCGAATGGCCATGCCGGTCGGGCGCGGGCCGTCGACTACTTCGATTTCAGCGCCTGCGCATGCACAGGGGAGGCACGCGATGGATGTGGCGCGCTTGGTTGTTCGGGGCCCGCGGACGGGCCCGATAGATGATCTGATCATGAACATGGAGGCACGCGGCTGGTCTCCGGTGATTCATCGCGAGATCGGAGAACCGCTGCCACCGATGCCGGGGTCGGACACGGCTCCGGGCGTGATCGCCCTCGACGGCGCATCGCCGCCGGATAGTCGTCAAATCGAGGCGATACTCGGGAACAGCCGCAGGGAATGGATCGCACTCGTCCCGGGCAGGAGGAATCCCGAGGAACTCCTCACGGGTTCCGTTGCGGACTGCCTGTTCGCGCATCACCCGCTTCCCCCCGACCCCGACTCGCTCGACACGCTTCTGCGCCACGCTGCTGGACTCTCGGCACTGCGGCAAAAGACAGCCGCAAAGGAATCGGACGAAGACATCCCGCAGGACACGGATGAATCCGAGATGGTCGGCACGACGCCGGCGATGATGAAACTGTTCGGACAGATACGGAAAACCGCCCGGGTCGATGCACCGGTGCTGATTCATGGCGAATCCGGTACCGGCAAGGAACTGGCCGCCCACGCCATTCACGAGCGTTCGCCCCGTGCTGAGGGGCCGTTCATTGCCGTCAATTGTGGTGCCCTGCCGACGGAGTTGATCCAGTCCGAACTGTTCGGCCATGAAAAAGGCGCCTTTACCGGCGCGATCGAACGCCACGAGGGCAGGATCGAGGCCGCGTCCGGTGGCACGCTCCTGCTCGACGAGATCGGCGATCTCCCGTTGAATCTGCAGGCGAACCTGCTGCGCTTTCTGCAGTCCGGCGTCATCCAGCGGGTCGGGAGTTCGCACGATGTCTCCGTTGATGTCCGGATCCTCGCGGCCACCAATGTGGATATCGCGGACGCGGTCGCGGCGGGGGACTTCCGTGAAGACCTGTTTCACCGGCTCAATGTCCTCCAGCTGGAAATCCCGCCACTGCGCGAGCGGCCCGACGACATCGAGGTGCTGGCCCGGTTTTTCTTCGACCGTTTCCAGACCGAAAGCGCCCCGTCGCTGAGCGGGATCAGCCGTAATGCGCTGCACGTCATGCGCCACTATGACTGGCCCGGCAATGTCCGCGAACTGATCAACCGGATGCGGCGCGGCATGGTCATGGCCGAGGGCCGGTTGCTGCAGCCGGAGGACCTGGGTCTGGAGCGTCGCGGCCACTGGCGCCGGGCTAGAAGCCTGGAAGAAGTCCGTGAAAATGCCGAGCGGGAGGCGATCCATGCCGCGCTGATCCGCAATCGGCAGTGCGTGACGGAGGCCGCCCAGGAACTCGACGTGTCCCGCATGACCCTGTACCGGCTCATGGACCGCTACGGATTGCGCGACACCAGCGAAGCCTGAACGCCCGCCTCCGCCTGTCGCATCCGTGTGACGATCGACGAAACGGCCACATACGGGCCCCACGACCGCATCTGCCGCCCTCCCCGCCCCACGCTGTCTCGCCAGCGTGACACATACCTGCACCCGGCCTGAATAATACCCCCATAAAACAGGGATTTACGTAGTGGCACGGCGTTTGCGACACGGTCGGCAACAACGGCTTACCGGCGCAATACGACTGCCATGCAATCACTTTTGGTCGAGCAAAAGCGGAAACGGCAAGGACGCCATACCCGCGGTCTGACCGCCGCGCTTCTCGCGCTGCTGTTCGTCCTGACCGCACCGGCGACCGCATGGTCCGCGGATGCGCAGCAGATCGCGGCGACCGTGGCTGCCGGCGATGCGGGTCTGCCGGCGGCAACGCTGGATGACCGTGCGCTGGCGGGCATCCGCGCCCGCAACGCCGAGGGCAACACCCCCGTCGGCGGGAACCAGCGTACCGGCGTGACGCTCTGGGATGAGCGTGGCTCGCCGACGCAATCGACCCGGCGGCGCAACCACAGCGACGGCGCTGGCAACCGCCAGACTCACACACTGCAGCTGGGGCACTGACATGGAACGCAATCCGTACACCGGTCTCGAACGCGCACTGTGGTCGCTGGCCGCCGCGGCCCTGCTGCTCGGTGTCCCCGGCACCGCCGCCAGCGAGGAGCCGATCCCGGGCAGCGTGGCGCAGAGCGTGATCGAGGATCGTGCGCTGGGCGACGTCAACGGCGCGGTCCAGGTCAACCAGACCGCGGGCAACGCGAACGTACAGGCCAACGCCGGCGCGATCGCGATCGGGGCGCAGACCCCCGGGCGCGCCGTGATCCGCCAACGGACGGCGTCAGGGGCCACGGACAATGGCGCGGCGCGGGCCCGGATCGGGGCGGGCGCATTCAGCGGGGCGAGCGGCTGGATCGCCGTCAATCAGAGCGCCGGCCAGGCAAACGCCCAGGGCAATGCCCTCACGATCAATGTCGGTATCGACGGCGAGCAACTCGGTGAGGCCGATCTGGCCGCCGTCGGTACGGCACAACAGACTCGGCCGGGTCCCGATGGACGCGGCGAGGAGTCGGCGGAAACGGCGGAGATCGATCCGAGCGCTTTCGCCGGCGCCAGCGGCGTCATTCAGGTAAACCAGGCCGCAGGTAGTGGCAACGCCACGAGCAACCGGTTCGAACTGCATGTAGACAGTGCGATCGAGCCATGACAACCAAGGGGAGACAGAGCGATGACTAATCGTTTCGAAAAATCCGCACTTGCAATCGCGGTGGCCGCGGTGATTGCTGCACCCGCTGCAATGGCTGAGGGCTACGAAAGCGACAGTTCCGTCGAAATGGACAAGGAGACCGATACCGAAAAGGAAATCGATTATGAAGGTGAGGTCAGTGTCGGCGGCTACATCGACGGCGATGCCCTCGGCATGGCGGTGATCGAGAACCGCCAGGACAACGGCGGTAATGAAGTCCTCAACAAGGCCAACAACAATTCGGCCTCGGTGGACGACAACGCCATGCGCGAAGGCAGCGGCAACCTCGGCGCCAACGCGGCGGCCGGCGACAACAACAGCCAGTCGAACGCGGCGGCGCTGGCCGCGGCCGATGCCGACTTCGTCTTCGGCCATGGGGACGCCGAGGCGTTCTCCAAGCAGACCACCGGCGGTAACCGCACCGCCAATATCGGTGCCCGGAACTCGGCGAACCTCGGCGGCAATGCGCTGCAGGATGCAACCGGCAACATCGGGGTCAACGTGACGGCCGGCAACAGCAACAGCCAGCAGAACAATTTCGCGGCCACCACCGGTGCCGACAGCATGGCTGAGGCCGGCGTGAGCACCCGGCAGTCGGTCGGGGGCAACGAAACCGTGAACAGCCCCAGCTATGACCTCGAGTTCGAGCAGCTCACCGCCGAGATCGACATGGGCGGTCCCGAAAGCGGGGTCTCAGGCTCCTACGAGGGCGACGTGGATCAGAGCAACAACGTCTACCCCGACAACTGGGATCACAATCCGGAGTTCGGGGATGAGAACCAGCATCCCAATGCGCCGGCTCCTTCACTCGGCCATTCCGACTTCGACTCTGAGACCCAGACGAACTCCAGCGACGAGGACAACGCACCGCTGGACGAGGATGGCGCCTTCGAGTTCGAGGAAGCCGGTGACATCGAACTGTCCGGTACGGCAAGCGTGTCGATGGGCTATGCCCATCTCGAGCGTGACCGTCGCACCACCAACAACGCGTCGATCGATGGCAATGCCCTGCGCGGCGCCACCGGCAATATCGGCGTGAACGTGGCCTCCGGCACCAACAACCTCCAGTCCAACAGCCTGTCGGTCGTGTCCGTCGGGCCCGAAGGGAATGGAGGCGGAGAGTGATCGTGGTAGCCGGATACCACGGGTTCGGGAAGCCGTCATGAAAACGGCAACCCTGCCAACCTCGGCCCGGTCGCCTTCGGGCGGCCGGGTCGAGCCTGTTTTCGCGGGACGCGCCGGCAGGCCCGCGCGGTGGGGAACGATCCTCGCCTGCTGCGGGCTTGTGGCGCTCCTGCTGTCCTGGCCACTGACGGGCCATACAGCCCGGGTCCCGATGGGGGGCAATCTCCCCGTCGGGGACCTGGCCGACAAGGAAGTGGAATCGATGCGCGAGCGCAAGTATGCGCAGCTGGTCGAGCAGCAGACCGACTTCTCCTGCGGGGCCGCGGCACTCGCGACCATCCTGCGTTACGCATACGATCGGAACGGGGCCACGGAAAAACGCATCCTCAAAGGACTGTTCCAAGTCGCGGACCGCGAGAAGGTCCGCAAGCAGGGATTTTCACTGCTCGATCTCAAGAATTTCGTCGAGGGCATTGGCATGCGCGGGCGCGGCTATCGCGTAGCGGCCGATACCCTGGGCGACATCAAGATCCCGACCATCGCCCTCGTCGACATCGAGGGCTACCGGCATTTCGTCGTCGTTCGCCAGGTCGAGGGCGAGCGTGTATTCGTGGGTGATCCGGCGCTCGGGAACCGCACCATGGCGCTGGAGGATTTTGTTGACGCCTGGAACGGCATCGTTTTCGCGGTGATCGGGCCGGGATTCGATGAGGATACGGCTCTGCTGAAACCCAGGCGAACACTCTCCGCCCGCCGCCTCCACGATATCTATGCACCGGTGCCCGAGGCCCAGACGATCGGCTTCGGCATCCGGCACACGGAGATCTTCTGAGAACGGTGGAGTCACGGGCGCTGTCACAGAATTTCGGAGAATCGGTGATGCAATGGCGAAAACTCAGTAATCGGGGAACCGCAAGGGGCGCCCTGCTGATCGTCGCGGCATGCTCAGTCCAGGCGGCCGTCGCTGCCCCCGAGGGGGAACGGCCGGCAACACCAACCCTGGACGCGGCACAGGTGGTCCCGGAGCATGAACTCGCCAACCAGCGCGGGCGCTTCGTCCAGGGCGGCAAGGTCGTCCGTTTTGGCCTGCGAATGGCGAGTCAAATACAATCGGAAACAGGTGAAATTGTACGTGGCGGTGTCGACTTCCGCGTCGATATGAGTTCGTCGGAGCCGAAGGTGGAGTTCACCCCGACCATGGCGATCAAAAACCCATCAGACTCGAAACCCGACGGCACCCATCCGGCTAAAAACGGTGGTGGCTCGGTCACTCCCGGGGAGTCGGGTAATCGCAGTCCCGGCAACGGCAACAACAACGGGAACGGGATCGTGCAACGCGTTCAGGTCGCCGGGGACGCCAACAGCGGCGTCAACGACATGCGGATCGACGTCGTCGAGCACATGGACCACCCCGCTTCCGGCTCGGACGCGAACAATACCGATGTCGCGCTCCATGGCACCAACGGATCGAGTGTCGAGATATCCGCAGGCGAGCACGGCATGAACCTGGCGCTCGATATCCCCGGCAGCGGCCGCGTCTCGCAACGCGTCGTTTCCGGCCAGGGCGTCAAACAGCTGATCCAGCTCAGCGGCGAACTCAACCGGGCCAGCAGTATCGCCCGGCTCCGCGTGGAACTGCAGGAGGAATTGTCAGGCAATACCGCGTCGATACGCCAGGCGCTCGACTCGATCGAGACGCTGCGCTGACCGGGGTTTCCCCCGGAGATATCACGGGGCGCGCCCGCGCGCGGGCGCGCCTTTACGTCGTGCGGACACATGCAAACCGGACGGGAGACGATCCATGGAACGCACCGTCGCAGCATCCATCCTGACGCTCACGCTCACACTGCCATTTGCCGGTGCATCCGCCCAGGAATCCGATTCCGGGGGGGAACCTTCCGCCTCCGGTAGCGCCGCACCGACCGAGGAAGAGGCGGAACCCGAATCCTCGGTCCGCGACGTATACCGTGAGCAGCACGCGCTGTTCGGCGAGGACCTCACGATCGAGCCGAGCATCACCTGGACACACTCCGACCGCAATCAACTGACGCTTTCCGGTTTTCTGGCACTGGACGCGATTTTCCTCGGCAATATCAGCGTTGATCGAATCGCGCGCGATACCATCCAGCCGGAAGTGGCGATGCGCTACGACCTGACCGATCGATTCCAGTTCCAGCTCGCGGTGCCATACGTCTTCCGTCAGGCCAACTACGAATCGACAAATCAGGAAGGTGATCTTACGCTGGAAGAAACGGTCAGCGATGACGATATCGGGGACACGCGTATGCGCCTGTTCTATCGCTGGCTTGACGAAACACAGAACCAACCGGATGTCGTCCTCAACCTGGGCGTGACCGCACCGACCGGGACCGATCCGTTCGGAATCCCGACCGCGAGCCGCGGCGATGGGTTGTTGACTTTCCCCGAGGAATTGCCGACGGGGAACGGCGTCTGGACCGTTTCGCTTGGCGCCTCGATACTCAAGACCTATGACCCGGCCATCGTGTTCGCCAGTTTCGGCGCCGACGTGCGCCTGAAGGAAGAGTTCGACGATATCTCGGCACAGAGTGGTGATCAGCCAGGTGAAATCGACCTCGGTGACAGCTTCCGCTTCGGGCTGGGAACGGCATTCGCGCTGAATCGCGACCTGAGCCTGTCATTTTCTCTCGACCAGAAATTCACGTCGCCGACGGAGCAGAAACTGGAGGGGCAGGCCAGCCAGGAGATTACGGGGAGTGATTCCGTCTCGTCCGTCCTGAATCTCGGCGCTACGCTCAACCTCGGACCCGACCGCTCACTGACCACGAACGTCGGTTTCGGTCTGACGGACGATGCACCGGACGTTTCACTGCGGATGGCCATGCCGTTCAGCATGTGATCCTGAACGGTCCCGGTGGCCCAAAGACAGACCTGAAACCGTCAGGGAAGGACGTCGTTCGTGCCCGTGAACCGGGCGCGCGCGAAGGCGACGCGTTCCTGCGCTGTGTAGACAGGGCGGTCCGCCTCTACGCGCTCGGCCTCACGATCACGAATACACTGCAGCCGCGGAGCGAGCCCGATACCGTTCGCCAGCTGGATGGATAGCCCGGGGCGCGCATTCAACTCGAGCAGTAAGGGCCCGTGCCGGCGGTCGAGCACCATATCCGCGCCGAGGAAGCCGAGTCCGGTCATCTCGAAACAGTTTGCCGCCTGTATGAGCATGGCCTCCCAGTCGCTGATCCGCAGTTCATCGAGCCGCTGCCCCGTGTCCGGATGATGGCTTACGCGTCGGTTCTTCTGCACGGCATGCACCGGCTCGCCACGGGCAATATCCAGACCCACACCGATGGCATTCTGATGCAGGTTGGCCTTGCCATCGGAAGCCGCCGTGGACAGGCGCATCATGGCCATCACCGGATAGCCCTGGTACACGACGATACGGATGTCCGGGACCCCGGCATGACTGAACGCCGCGAATTCCGGTTCGATCTCGACCAGGGCCTCCACCATGGCCACATCGGGCGTCCCCCCGAGCGTATACAGACCGGCGAGCAGGTTGGACAGGTACCGCACGACGCGGCGGCGCGGCAGCCATTCCCCTGACCCTTTCCGGAACCAGCCATCACCGTGGGACGCGATCACGAGGATGCCCTTGCCGCCGCTGCCCCGGGCCGGTTTGATCGCAAAACCGCGATCGCCGGGGATGATCTGTTCGAGGCGGCGGACCTCGTGATTGCCACGGATGACACCCAGCAGTTCCGGCACGGCGACGCCGTAACGTTGCGCGAGGCGTTTCGTCCGCAGCTTGTCGTCGACAAGCGGGAAGTGCCGACGGCCATTGGCGCGGTTGATGTACTCGAGATTGCGCTCGTTCAGGCCCACCACGCCCTGCTCGCGCAGCCGCCGCGACCATTCAGGCATCAGCGCGTTTCCAGAAAGTGCGGAACCGCCACATCTCGCTCAGGCGATAGCCGGTATAGCTGCCGACGAGGATGATCAGGGCGAGCACCACGAGCTGCAGGCCAAGGAAGTTGAACATCCAATACTGCACCCAGGGCTGCTGCATCACCAGATACGCGGCGATCGCCGTAATCAGACTGCCGCCGCCCTGGATAAACACCTCGTGCGCACCCTCTTCTTCCCAGAGGATCGACAACCGCTCGATCGTCCACGCGATGATGATCATCGGGAAAAAGGGCATCTGCAGGGCATCAGCGAACCCGAGATGGAAGCTGAGCACGGACAGCAGCGCGACCAGCCCGATGACACAGACGATGACCACGGACACGCGCGCGACGAGCAGCAGATTGAGATGGGCCAGCGCCTGGCGGAGCACCAGGCCACCGCCGATCACCAGCAGGAACGTCACGAGACCGGTCAGCAGGGACATCTTGATGAACGCCAGCGCGATGAGTACCGGCATAAAGGTCCCCGAGGTCTGCAGACCGACGAACACCCGGAAGAACACGACGACCAGTGCACCCAACGGCAGCAGCAGGATGCTTTTGAAGATGGTCTGCTCGGAGATGGGCAGGCTGTAGATCGAGAGGTTGAACAGACCTTCGCTGATGCCCTCGTCGCGAGCGACCACGGCCGCGGGGCGACGGGTCTCGAGAATCGAGAAGCTGACGTCCGAGTCCTGCCCGCCCTCGACCTCGAGGACCGGGCCACCACTGCCTTCCCACAGCAGCAGCCGACTGGTATCCGCCCGACCGCCCGCGACCGGGTCAAACAACCGCGAGCCGCCGTCACCAAACACGCGCACGATGGAGCGCAGATCCTGCCGACGCCGACCATCCTCGAGTTCGAGCGCCTGGACCACACGAGCCGGAACATCCGCCTGCGCCAACAGGCGCACGAGCGCATCCGGCGGATCCGCTTCGCTCAGCAAGAGGCGGGCGTTCTGATTGCCGTTATCCTGCAGGCGTCGACTCAGTGCCGCCGCCAGACTGAAGGCGTCGACCGAGGCGGCGTAGGCGGACGCGAGGAGTTCATTGGCGGCAATCTGCAAGGCCGGTCGCCACGAAGACACGGTCCCGGTGGAGGCGGGTTTCTCCGGATCTTTCCGTGCCGGCGGCCCGCCGGATTCACCCTCGACCGCCCGGAACTGGGCGCGGTAATAGAGGACCTGCAGCCCCTCGGTCTCCCGCGTTGTCCATTCGGCACGCCGTTGCCCATCATCGAGGAACTGCAGCCCGTACCCCGGCGATGCGGTGTGCTCACTGCGCAGGGCAAAACCCGGCGGATCGTCCGGCACCGCCAGGCGTACGCGGACCGGTCCTTCCTCCGCCTCCAGGCGCACGCGCGCCTCGACATCCCAGAAGGTCTCGCTCGCCCCTGGCAGCAGCGGAACGCCCTGCTCGATATGGCGATAGACGCTGTGACCCAGACCCGACGCGATGAGTCCAAGTGCGACCAGGATCAGTGTCGGTACGCGCATGCCCGATCACTCAGCGCGGCGGACAAGGCTGAACGTACTCGCGGGCCACATCGATCACGGCGAGATCCTGCAGAAAGCGCCGCCCGAGCAGGACTCCGTAGGTCAAATGTCCGCGATCGGCGAGCGTGTACTCGACCCGTCGTTCGAGCGGACCGATCCGCGTCGGCAGGCGTATCACCGGACGTTCATCTTCCCCTGACGCCTGGATGATGGTGACCCGGCGCTGGACCTCGGCCTCGACCCGCACGCCCACCTCCTCTTCATTCTCGGCCTCGGCCGCGGACTCGACCGCATCCATGACTTCTTCGAATACGTCCTCATCCTCACCGGCGCCATCCTCCGCGCCGGACGCGGCCTCGTCACCTGAACCGGCGCGCGGAATCCGAAAGCGAACCCAGGGATCGCCGTCGCGCTCGAACTGTTCGATATCGACGGCGGCCAGTGAGGCCGTATTCGCACCGGAATCGATCCGCGCGCGCAGTACGAGCTCCTGTTCCGGCAGTGCAATGCATTCCTTTGCACCAAAAATCAGCGGTTCACCGGATGTCAGCGCATTCGGATCGCGCTCCAGATCGGGGCCATCTTCGCCCTTGCCTTCGCCTTCGCCGCTGCCCGCGCCATTGTTTCCGTCGTCCCCGGACGCGTTCGATTCATCGCCGTCTCCTCCGCTGTCATCGGCCCGCTCCTCCCGATTCGCGCGCCGCTGGGCCGCCTCGAGTTCACGCAGTCCGACCAGGATCCGTTCCGAACGCCGCTCGAGCGTACCGAGACGTTCCTCGTGTTCGAGTAGCGGCTCGATCCGCTCATCCAGCAGGGCCTTCAGCCGCCGCTCGCGTTCGTCGGCCCAGCGCTCCTCGAGCGTGCGGTACTCGTCGACCGTCAGTGCCTGACTGCCCGACGTCCATGCACAGCCGCCGAGCGTCAAGGCAATGGTCGCGACAATGAGGGCCGAAAGGCACCGAGGGCTGGACGAACGAATCACTCCCCGGCTGCGTGGGCACGGCAGCATTGTTCAACACTCCATCGCAAGGCTGGAATCCGCTGCGGCCAGCGGTAATGGTCCGGATTGAGCGTGATGAAGGATCTTTACGGCGAGTGCACACGCCCCGGATTCTGCTCAATGGATCCGGTACAAGCCGGCATCCACACTGCGCATGTCAGAATGCGAGCGCCGAACGCTGAAGCATACCAGGCGACACCGGAGCGGCATAGTTACGGTTTCTTCAGATCACGCAGCGCGATCTCGCGCAAAGGGAGTGGGTATAAACCCTGAACGGGTCGCGTGGCAAATAGACACTACCAGCCCTGCGCGATACATTGCCAGCAACGAAGCGCATGAGTCCTGTCATTGTCCTCTACCTCCCGCCAACCGCCGCGTTGCTGGCAGACAACGACCGCGCAGCGAAGGGTCGAGCGTGCCCCCTGTAACGGGGGATGACCTGCATGAAACTGGCGCGCCTATCCAATGTCAGTATTGCCGGCTGCGTAACCGGCCTGGCCGCGCTGCTGCTGATCGGCCTGATCGCGTATGACGATATGCGAGCGAGGCAGGCCGAGCTCGTCGAACTGATCGAGCTGCAAAAACGCCTCGACGATCTGTCCGCCGCGAGTGACCGCCAACTCCTGCTCGGAGCCGACCAGCAAAGCGATGGCGCTTTCCGCACCCGTGCGGCGTCGCTTCGCAGGGAGTTGCGCGCCATGGGCGACGAATACCCGGCGGCCCAGGCCGCCGCCCAGGAAATCGATCGGATGATCGAGGCGCTTGCGGATGCCAACGCGTTGGCGACGGAACCGGTAACGGAGCCGGCGGAGTCGAACGCCCCCGGAGCGCTGGATATCTCACCGCGCGCGCGGAGCCTCATGGACCGCGTCGCCAGCCACGGCGTCGCACTCGACACGGCCCTGTATCAGCTGCTGCGCGACCGCCAGCAGGGTATCGCCACCGATGCGATGTGGATCGCCGGCAGCTTCGCCGCGGCGGCGCTGTCGTTCGGAATACTGTCGCTGGCCGCATTCGGGCTGATCCATCGCCGCATGGGTGGGCCCATACAGGAGTTGGCGAGCACGATCGACCGGATCCGCGCGGGGGAGTCCGGCCTGCGCGCCGCCGGTCGTGGCGACAACGAACTCTCGCGCCTCGCCGATGCCTTCAACCGGCTGCTCGACGAGCGTGACGCAGCCGACGACCGCATCGCGGCGCAACAACGGGCCCTGGAGGATCGCGAGCGGATGCTGATCGACTCACAGCGCATTGCGCAGATCGGCAGCTGGCGCCTCATGGTCCACGAAGACCGCCTCGAGTGGTCGGAGGAGACCTTCCGCATCCTGGGACTCGACCCCGCGCTGGGAGAACCGACGCCAGAGGCGTTTCTGGAGCTCGTGCACCCTGACGATCGCGCCCATCTGCTGGACGTGCGCACTCGCCTGCGGGACGAAAATCTCCGGCACGATTTCGAGTTCCGTATCGTCCGCCCAGATGGATCGACCCGCCGGGTCCATGAACTCGCCGAAACCGAGACCGACGCGTCGGGCAATACCGTCGCGCTCACGGGAACGATCCAGGACATTACCGAGTGGCACAAGGTGGAGCAGCGACTCCGGCAATACCACCATCTGATCGAGTCCGGCAGCGATTTATTCTGCGTGATCGATTCGAGTCATCACTACGTGCTCGCCAATGACGGCTACGCGGCACTCTACGGGCTGACCCGGGAGTCGATTGAAGGACTGCATCTGCTCGATATCCTCAGCCGTGAGTTCTACGACCGCGAAGTCGTGCCGCGACTCGATCGCTGCCTCGCCGGGGAATCGCTGAGTTTCGAGGGCGATCGCACCTACGCGCATCTCGGCACGCGTCATTTCCTGATCCGGTATTTCCCGATCACGGCGAGCGAGGGCAAAGGACAGAATATCGGCGCGGTCATGACCGACCTCACCGACGTCCGCCACGCCGAGGAGACGCTGCGCGAGCAGGCGCAGCTGCTCGATATGGCCGGCCGGGTCGCGCGGTTCGGCGGCTGGTGGGTGGACCTCGACAGCGCTCGGATTCACTGGTCGGACATGGTCGCGGAGATTCACGGCATGCCGGCAGGCTATGCGCCCACGGTCGATGAGGGATTGGCGTTCTATGCGCCCGAATACCGCGAGGCCATGCGCGCACGCTTTACCGCGTGTGCCGAAAACGGCATCGCCTATGACGAAGAAATGCAGATCCTCGATGCCCACGGGCAACGGGTCTGGGTCCGGGTCGTGGCCGAGCCGGTCCACGACCTGAGCGGCCGGATCTACTGCGTACAGGGCGCGTTCCAGGATATATCCGCGAACAAGGAAGCCGACGAGGAGCTGGAACGCATCAATGCACGGCTTGCGAATGTCCTCGAGAGCATCAGCGACGCCTTTTTCACCCTGACACCGGAGTGGCGCTTCGATTACGTCAACAGCGCGGCCGGCGACCTGCTCGGGCGCGGTCACGCCGAGCTCGTCGGCAAGCATGTATGGACGGAATTTCCGGCGGCGGTGGGCACGCCGATCGAGCGGGAATACCGGCGCGCGATGCGCGAGCGCGTCACCGTCGCGCTCGAGGAATACTACGAACCACTCGAAATCTGGTTCGATATCCGGGCCTACCCGACCGAAGAGGGACTGGCCGTGTATTTCCGCGACGTCACCGAACGCCGCAGGATGGAGGAACAGCTCCGCAACCGGGAGGAAGAACTCCGTGTGTCGCGTGACGAGTTGGCCGCGACGCTCGAAACGCGGCAGATGCTGATCAACGCATTGCCCGCCCATATCGCGCTGCTCGATGCAGACGGCACGATACGGGACGTCAATCGGCAGTGGCGCCACTTCGGTATGGAGAACGCCAACCCCGACCCCGAAACCGGGGTCGGACAGAACTATCTCCGGATCTGCGATGGTGCAACCGGCGATTGCGCCGACGAAGCGGCGGAGGCCCGCACCGGACTTGCCGATGTGCTGAATGGCGAGCGCGAGACGTTTGTCCTGGAGTACCCGTGTCACGCCCCCGACCGTGCGCGCTGGTTCCGGATGATGGCCAACCGTCTGGGTGGCGAACTCGTATCCGGCGCGGTCGTCATGCACGTGGACATCACGGAACGCAAACTGGCCGAGCAGGAACTCAATCGGCTGGCCTACCAGGACGCTCTCACCCGTCTGCCGTCACGCAACGGCTTCGTGCAGTCACTGGCGGATCGCCTGTGGCAACTGGGATGGCAACCGAGTGCAATGATCGTCATGTTCGATATCCAGCGGCACCGGGATATCAACGACAGTCACGGCTATGCGGTCGGTGACCAGCTGCTGCGGACGGTCGCTGAACGGGTCAACGAGATGCTCGGGGAGGACGCGCTCGCGGGACGCGTGGGCGGAGATGAGTTCGTCGTCTATCTGCCGGAACACCCGGACTTGAGCGCCGCGGAGCTGCGCGCGCAGATCGACGCCCTCTTCGATCAGCCGTTCGAACTTGATGGTCTGCAGCTCGATGTGACCGCCCGGTTCGGCTATACGCTGCTCGGCGACGAGCCACGCGCGCACGAGGAACTGCTGCGCGAGGCGGAACTGGCGCTCTTCGAGAGCACGGGGAGCGACAACAATAACTACTGGACCGCGTACACCAGCGCGATCGATCATGAAGTGCGTCAACGCGTGGAGATCACGCAGGAACTGCGCCAGGCCCTCGCCGGGGATGAATTCCAGCTCCACTTCCAGCCGAAGGTCCGACTGGACACCGGCGAGCTGATCGCGAGCGAGGCGCTGCTGCGCTGGTATCACCCCGAACATGGCCTGCGCTCACCCGCCACGTTCGTCACGATCGCCGAACAGAGCCAGTTGATCGGCCCGATCGGCGACTGGGCGCTGAACGAGGCCTGCCGGCATCTGCGCGAATGGCAGGACGCGAAGCTGGACATCGTGCGCGTGGCGGTCAACGTCTCGCTGGTGCAGTTCATGGTGGGCGATTTCCCGGAGACCGTGCGTTCCGCATTGCAGCGCCACGATGTGCCGCCACAAGCGCTGACGCTGGAGATCACGGAGAGTGTATTCGAGCGCGAATCGGAGAATCTCAATCAACAACTGCGCACGCTGCACGACATGGGCGTACGCCTGTCCCTGGACGACTTTGGAACGGGGTATTCGTCGCTGCTGTACCTGCAGCGCTATCCATTCGACGAGATCAAGATCGATAAGGGCTTCGTCCGGCGTATGCTGGAAGATCCCTACAGCCGCCAGATCGTGACCACCGTGCTCGGCGTGGCCGGTGCCCTGAACGCGGAGGTCGTCGCCGAAGGCGTCGAGAGCGCGGCCGAGCGCGACGCGCTGCTCGGGATGGGCTGCCGTATCGGTCAGGGTTTTTATTACAGCATGCCGCTGGAGTCGGAGGATTTCCGCTGGCTGCTGGAGCAGCGGTCCCACCTGCCGATTTCGCATGCAGGCGGCGCCGGCTAAGCTGCCCGATCGATGAACCGGGCAACGCCCGGACACACGCAAACCGGAGAGTCGACCCATGGGGCAAGCGGATACCCCACTGACCAAACGCCCGACCGGTATCGCCGGGCTCGACGCCGTCACCCGCGGCGGTCTGCCGGATGCCGGCGGCGTGCTTGTGCTGGGCGGACCCGGTGCAGGCAAGACCATACTCGGACTGCAGATCCTCGCCAGCGCCATTGCCAACGGTGATGGCGGTCTGTTCATCTCATTCGAGGAATCCCCCGCGCAGATTCTGCGGGATGCCGGCTCGTTCGACTGGGGTGAGACCCTCACCGAATCGGATGCGTGGGCGCTGCTCGATGGCCGGCCACCGGTGGATGCGACCGCCTCGGGGGGCTTCGACCTCGAGGGCCTGCTGGCGATTGCCGGGCAGCGTCTCGATCACCTCGGCGGCGGCTGGTTGATCCTGGACGGCATCGATCAACTGCTGTCTCTGGAACCGGACGCGCGGGCCGCGCTCGACCAGATCCGACATCTCAACGACTGGTGCGAAGCGCGCCGCGTCACGCTGCTGCTGAGCGGCAAGCGGGCCAGCGCCGATGCGGCACGGCCACTGGATCTCGAGGGCATCGAGTTCATGCTCTCCACCGTGCTGGTGCTGTCAGCGGAACTCGTGGGGCGGCGCCTGAATCGTCGCTTCCGGATCGCGAAGTACCGCGGGAGCGCGCACGTCACCGACGAGTTGCCGATGGTCATGGACGATGCCGGGCTGCACCTGCCCTATAGCGCAGCCAATCAATCACGCCACGCCCCCGTTTCGTATGAACGTGTCGGCATGGGCATTCCGCGCCTGGACCACATCCTCGGTGGCGGTATCTATCGGGGCTCCACCGTCCTCGTGTCCGGCGCGCCCGGGACCGCGAAAACGACGCTCGCGGTCGGTTTCGCGCGGGCGGCGGTCGACCGTGGCGAACGGGTGCTCTATCTGACCTTCGACGAACTGGGTGACCGGATCGTCCGCAACGCCGCCTCGGTCGGGATCGAACTGCAGCCGGGCATCGATTCCGGGCTGCTGAGGATCGAATCGCGCGAGGCCTGGAACGCGCTGGTGGAGGAGCATTTCATCACCATCCACCGCTGGCTCGATGCGTTCCAGCCGGACTGCATGGTCATCGATCCGGTCTCGGCACTGCTGAAGTCGGCCAGCGCCGACAGCGCCTACATGACCACCGAGCGGATCCTTGGCGAGGCGCGCGCACGGGGCATCACGATCCTGTTGACGTCCCTGATCGATACCGAGAGCCAGGAGCAGGAATCGACGCTGAGCCATGTATCGACCCTGGCCGACAGCTGGATCTCGCTGGAATACCGGGTCCATGGCGGCGAACGCAATCGTGCCCTGTCGATCGTGAAATCCCGGGGCTCCGCGCACTCCAATCAGGTACGGGAACTGCTGTTGTCGGATGACGGCGTGGCGCTTGCCGATGTCTATGAGTACGGCTCCGAGGTCCTCATGGGTACCGCCCGGATGCAGAAGGAACATGAGGTCGCCGAGCGCAGTCGACGGGCGGAGGTGGAACGGGGACAGCGCCGGCGTGATCTGGAACGCAACATCGAACAGGCGCGGCTGCGCATGCAGGAGGCACAGAGCGAGGCCGAGCGCCTCAGCGAGGTCCTGGAGCGCGAGCGTCAGGGCGATACCGATGCCAACCATCAGGCGGATCTGCATCGACAGGACATCCGGCGCCGGCGGGCAGCGGATGATCAAACGACCGGCCCAAACCGGGGGAACGAGGAATGAATCCGGGAAACGATCGGGATAGCGGTGCGAGCGCCGACCTGGTTCTGTTCGTGACGGGTAATTCTCCGCGCTCACTGCGCGCGCGTGCCAACCTGGCGAAAGCCGTGGAAGAAACCGCCAGTGACCATATCACCGTGCGCCATGTCGACCTCCTCGAGGACACCGGGGGCATCACCGAGTACGGGATCTTCGCGACGCCGGCATTGGTCCACGTCCGCGACGGGGGAGAACCCGCGGTGCTGTACGGGGACCTGTCCAATGAAGCCGAACTGCAGCGTTTCCTCGCCAATCTCGACGGCCGCCTGAGCGCCTGAACCGCGCGCCGTCGCTCGCATGCGGCTGCCGACCAGGGAACGCTGCTTATATCAGGCGGCGCGTCGGGGAACGATGCCGGTCGGATCGCGGTGCTGCAGGCGCGGCCAACCTTCGAAGTGGCTTCATCGCTCCGTTCCGGCACCTTCCCGGTCGTCCCAGACGATTTCGCGGTAGTCGAAACCCGCCGCGATCCGCGGCTTGATCACGTCGAAATACGGCGACACATCGAAGTCGCGCGGCGCGAACAGGCTGTGGTGGCGGATATGGTGGATCTCGTCGGCGGCCTCCGGGTGGGTGCCCGGCTCGACATGCGGTAACACCGGGTAGCGGATCGACTGGAACGCCTGCGCGATCAACGACGAACAGATCGCGCGCGTGGGGTCACCACTGCCCAGCGCGAGCATCCGCCGCTTCCAGTGCCCCGGCACGGGCGGCGTCTGTATCAGGTAGCGCGCGAGGTCGAAGACGTTGCGCATGTCATACCGGTAACCGAGGCGCGAAATCATGTAGTCGCACACGCGCGCGGTCTCGGAGTCCTTCAACCCGACCGGGCGGCAGATGCGCGTGTGATACCCCGCATACAGGCTGAATGGAACCGCGCGAACGCCCTCGTTAACATCGGCCTCGATCAGTGTGCGCCGATCGCCCACCAGGCCTGGCGGATCGATGGCATCGCCGACATACAGCGCCGCGTGTGACCAGGTCGACTGTGTCAGGTACTTGATCGCCGAGCTGAGCCGGCTGGTCCCTTCCACGAGCAGCACATCGCCGGGCCGCAACGCGGCGGCCACCAACCCGGGCGGGCTGGTGGCCGGATGCGATCCGATATCACGCGATCGCGACAGATATCGCGCGAGCCATTGTCCGATCCGCTCAGGCCAACTCCGCACCACAGCCCCCTCCGCAATCATGCCCCTGCGACACCATCGGCGTGCTGCACCGATGCATGGCCACTATGCCCCGTAGCGGATACCGGCGAACAGATCCCGCGCCGGGAGGTCGCACCAGTCGCCCCGGCAGACGGGTCCGATGCACCGTGCGATCCATCACCCGCGACTACCATGCCATATTGCAATGAACACGCCCGGCGATCATCATCTTCCAGGCGAGTTGCGCGCAATCGCGTGCCCGACCAGCGAGCGGCTGAATGTACCGAGCGGCTTTGAAATCCGCCATCGTCGGCGGCGGATCCGCGCCGCCATCGAACGCACCACGCTCCCGGCGCGCCGGTTTTTCCGGCCTCCGAGCGTCCACGCTGCTGTGCCTTCTGATTCTCGGGACATTTTCATCAGCCGCGACATTCGCCGATTCCGTCAGAGACATCCGCGTCGGCGTCTATGACAATCCTCCCAGGATGGTTTCCGAGGCGGGCACGAACCACACCGCTTACGACCACGAGCTCTCTGCGCTCGAGCAGGAGCAGACATCGACATATGATGCGCTCATCGACCAATGGCTCGGGGCTGGCGGCGGCGTTCCCGCCGAGGCCCCCCTGCCGCCCGGGGCCCGCCGGCTGCTGATCATTTTGCTTGCGGTCATATTCATTACGACCGTGGGTCTGATCCTTGTCGAACTGCGGGTCCACGCGCGCACCCGGGATCTGCGCGCGCACGAGGCCGAACTCGAGCGCCATCAAGGCATGCTCGCGGACGCCCAGCAGCTTGCCGGTATCGGCAGTTGGCGCCACACGGCGGGCACCCCCCATCCCGAATGGTCACTCCAGATGTGGCGACTGCTGCGCGAGCTCCCCGATCGACTCATCCCGACCGCGGAGGCGCTGCTCGGATTCGTCCATGACGATGATCGTGACCGGGTACGCGCCGCGCATGATCGACTGTCCCCCGACACCCCGACTTCGACCGTCGAATACCGGATCGTGTGCGCCGACGATAAAGTCCGCCACGTACATGAGCGCATCGCGGCGGCGTACGACGAGCGGGGCGAACTTCGCGTGATCAACGGCACGGTCCAGGACGTGACCGAGCGCTACGAACTCGACCAGTCCGTACGTCAGTACCAGCAGCTGATCGAATCGAGCTCGGACCTCTTTTCGGTCATCGACGCGGACTACCGGTATACGTTCTGCAACGAGGCCTACGCGGCCCTGTACGAAAAACGCCCCGAGGACGTGATCGGGAAATCTGTCGCCGACATGGTGGGCTTCGATTTCTTCGATACCCGCGTACGCCCGTATATCGACCGCTGTCTCGCGGGCGAACCGCAGCGCATCGAAGTCGAACGCAACTATCAACACCTCGGCACGCGGCAACTCCTGATCCGTTCTTACCCGATCCCCGCGCCCGACGGCAAGACCATTCGTGCCGCGTCGATCCTGACGGACACCACGGAATTGCGGGAGATCGAAACGGAATTGCGGACATCGCGGGATCGGCTCGAACGGGTCCTCGAAACCCGCCAGAAGCTGATCAATGCCCTGCCCGCTCATATTGCACTGCTGGACGTCGAGGGCAACGTTCTCGATGTCAATCAGCAATGGCGCCACTACGGCGCCGCGAATGGAGGCAGCGACCCCGATTACGGTATCGGTCAGAACTATCTCGCGATCTGCAACAACGCCCAGGGTCAAAACGGCGAAGAGGCGGACCAGGTCGCTCACCTGCTCGCTGAAGTGCTCAGCGGCGCGCGCGAGACATTCGCCCTCGAATATCCCTGCCACGCCCCGGATCACCAGCGCTGGTTCCGGGTCATGGCCAACCGGATCGAAACACCCGGCGTCGATCGGCAGACCGACGGCGCGGTGGTGATGCATGTCGATATCACGGAGCGCAAGCTGGCCGAGCGGGAACTCAATCGCCTGGCCTACGAAGATCCCCTTACGGGTCTGCGCTCGCGCAACGGTTTCACGCATTCACTGCACGGAGCGCTGACCGACGAGGCCTGGCATCCGGACGCGGCAGTCGTGATCTTCGATATCGAACAGCTCCGGGACATCAACGACGCCCACGGTTACGAGACCGGGGATCGATTACTGATCGAAATCGGGCGACGCATGCGGGAAATGCTCGACGAGGACGCGATTACCAGCCGGCTCGGGGGTGATGAGTTCGCGGTGTTTCTACCCGCACATGCCAGTCGGGGCGCACTGGAATCGCGTGAGGCCCTGGCGTCCGTATTCGCCGCCCCGTTTTCGCTCGGCGAGCACGCGATCGAGGTGAGTGCAAACTTCGGTTATACGGTACTCGGTCCGTCGCCGCGCCCCGTAGAGGAACTCCTGCGCGAGGCGGAGCTCGCACTCTTCCAGAAGCAGCATGCCGACGGGGCGAGAGAATGGACGCCCTATACCGCGGCCCTGGACGACGCCACGCGCGAGCGGATCTCGGTCACCGGGGAGCTGCGACGGGCACTGTCGAACGACGAATTCGAACTGCACTATCATCCGAAGGTGACGCTGGATACGGGAGCGCTCGTCGCCAGCGAGGCCCTGATCCGCTGGAACCATCCCCAACGGGGACTGCAGTCACCGGGAACCTTTATCCCGATCGCCGAGCAGAGCCAGTTGATCGGCCCGATCGGCGACTGGGCGGTGCGCGAGGCCTGTCGTCAGCTGCGCGAGTGGCGCGACGCGGGACTCGAGATCGTCCGCGTCGCCGTCAACGTCTCGGTGGTGCAATTCACCGTGGGGGATTTTGCCGCCACCGTTCGCGATGCCCTCGATGCCCACGGCGTGGAACCGGCATCCCTGACGCTCGAGATTACCGAGAGCGTTTTCGAACGTGAGTCCGAGCTGCTCCAGCTCCAGCTGCGAACCCTGCACCAGCTCGGTGTACAGTTATCACTCGATGATTTCGGCACGGGGTATTCTTCCCTGCTCTATCTGCAGCGATACCCGTTCGATGAAATCAAGATCGACCAGGGATTCGTCCGCTGGATGCTGGACGATGAATACAGCCGCCGGATCGTTCAGACGGTGCTCGGCGTCGCCGGTGCGCTCGGGGCGGACGTGGTCGCCGAGGGTGTGGAAAACGAAGCGGTGCGAGACGCCCTGTTCGCAATGGGCTGCCGCATCGGCCAAGGGTTCCACTACAGCATGCCACTGGCAGCGGAGGATTTCCGCTGGCTGCTGGCGCGACGCTCAACGCTGCCGCTGGCAAGCGGCGCGGAGGTCTGAACCGCCGTACCCGCTCACTCCCCGGGGCAGCCCTTCAGGGCCTCCGCCGCCAGGGCAAACGCGACCCGATCACGGCCGTCGCCCTTGGCCCGGTACAACGCCCGATCGGCCGCACCGACAAAGGCGTCCCGCGTGTCCACCCCCTGCAGGTCGGCGACACCGAAACTCGCGGTAATGCCGCCGACGCCGGGGAACGGGGTCAACTTGATGCGGCCACGTATCCGCTCGGCCAGCTCCCCCGCCTCGGCCACACTGGTCTCGGGCAGCAGTACGGCGAACTCCTCACCGCCCCATCGACAGACCGTATCGGCATCACGGACGCACTCCTGAAGCAAAGCCGCGACCCCTTCAAGAACCCGGTCGCCGACGGCATGACCGTGAAAGTCATTGACCGCCTTGAAATGATCGATATCCATGAAGACCAGACTCAGCGGTCGCTGATAGCGATGGGCCGTGCTGTACAGCGCCTCCAGCCGTTCCTCGAATACACGGCGATTCCACACCCCCGTCAGCCAGTCGCATTCGGCGCGCCGCCGGTCACTGACGTCACGTACGAGGACATACACCCCGGCCACCTCACCGCCTGCCGCGATATGCGGGATGTAGTCGGCCTCGATCGGCCGCGTTCCGCCATAGCGGTAGGGGATTTCGGCCTCGTAGGTGACCCGTTCACCGGTAAGGGCCGCTTCGAGGCGCGGCTCGATTTCTTCATAGGCGCTGTCGCCCACGATCTCGCGTATATGCCGCCCGATGATCTCGATGCGTTCCAGACCGAACCACTGCCGATACGCATCATTGACCTCGCGGTAGCGCTTTTCAGCGTCGATATACGAAACCAGCGCCGGCAGCGCATCCACCAGGAGCTGCCGCCGCTGACGTTCGCGCTCGTACTGCGATGCGCCTTCGAGCGAGGCCGCGAGCACTTCGGAGGCCCGCCGGAGCACCTGCACATCACCATCGGAGAACGCATCCGGTTCGCCCGAGTAGACCTTAAGCACGCCGAAGGTCTTGCCGCCGTTGACCAGCGGCACGATGATACCCGACCGGAAACCGATGCTCTCGCAGGTATCCTGCAGCGCGACACGCTCATCCCGCGTGACGTCCATACAGATCGCCGCCTCCCCGGTCCGGTAACACCAGCCCGAGAGCGTCTCCGCCATGGGCAACTCCAACCCCAGAGAGGCCGTGGCCGTCCCGCTGGCGGCGGTGTAAACCATACGGTCGCCGACCGGTTCCTCGACCACCGCCCCGTCGGCGCCCGTGGCTTCGAGGGCCGCATCCACGACGCTGGAACGCAGCCCATCGAGCTCATGGCCGGCGGTGGCTACCTGCCGCTGCATACGGGTGACGGCCTCCAGGCGGGACCGTCGTTCTTCGAGCGCACGCAGATCGGTGACATCGCGCAGCACGGCGAGCAGCCGTGAAGGCGGCCCAGACTCCGGGAACGGCTGGATCCGCCATTCCAGCCGCATTGGCAGACCGTCGCGGTCGTAATTGACGAACTCGCCTTTGTAGGGGCGCCCGGCGGCGAGCGCCGCATGCAGCTCCGCGATCGCGGTGGCATCCGTGCCCGCCCCCATCAGGACCCGCGCCGGACCGCCCACGACCTCGCCCGGGGCGTAACCGGTCAGGTGTTCGAAGGCCGAATTGACATAAAGGACCGTCGGCCCGGGCTCTTCGAGTCGGGTATCCGTCACGAGCACGGCATCGCCGACGGCATTCAGGCCAGCCAGCAGGACGTCCCGGGCGGGTTCTTCCATCACACGCACTACCATGTTGGTGAGCACTGCCCCCCGAACACCCGACTCATCGCGGGCCCGGGGAATGGCCCGGCGGTCTGCAAAAACCTTGCCACCGACCGGCGCCCTATACCACAGAAGTCTCGCACACGGGACGGGACCGGAAAATCGGCATCGCCGAGCCCGGACGCGTGCTGCGGCGGGCCTGACAATGCTTGCCAATGCCTCCGCCAAGTGGATGATAGGGGCAATCACGAACAAAGGACGACACCAATGCTGAAAAAACTCTTCGGCGGCCGCGGCGCAAAGGCGACCCGCGGGCCGCTCCAGCCGGGCGAGACGGCCGCACAGGAGCGCTATGAGGGTTGCGAACTGCTGGCGCGCCCGATCCGCGAGGGCAATGTCTGGCGTGTGGCGGGGACGGTCCGCAGCGGCGAAGGCGACGCGGCGGAGGAGCAGGACTTCGTGCGCGCGGACACCATGGCCGACCACGACGAGGCGGTGCAGATGTCCCTGCTCAAGGCGCGGCAGCTGGTCGATGAACGCGGTCGCGGACTGTCCCATCGCGGCTGACGCGAGGCCACTCCATCCCGGGCCGGCCGATTCCCCGCACGGCCGGCCGCCTACGGTTCACACTGCATCGATGCCCCGGCTCCTGTTCATACTCGCGCTGTCCGTCGGCCTCGCGGGCGCCGCTCACGCGGAGCAGACCCGCTGGATTCAGACCGACCGGTCGTGGGATCGCCTGCCCGACACTGCCACCAGCGGCCCGCGCGCGACGCTGGCGGCAGCGGCCCGCGCCCTCGGCGACCAGCCGATCCAGCTGGCCGGGATCCGGGTCGATCGGGATCTGCTCGACGGACTCGCGGCGACACCGGCCGAAGAACCATTGCTGCGGGCCGCGCGCGAGGCGATCGGGCGCCCGGTCGACCTGACGGATTTCCTGTACCTGCTGGATGATCTTGCCGCGGCGGGCGGCACCGGTCTGCATGGCCAGACGGTGCACCTGCCCTCGGGCCGTGCCCGCGCAGCCGGCATCTTGCTGCACCCCGACGACGTATTCGACGGCGAACCGCGGCGCTATGGCGGCCGCCGCCTGGCCATCTACCAACCCCGGCGCCCCGCCGAACTCGAGCCGGCTAACGATGGTGATCCGCTGGGCCCGCGCTGGACGGCGCGCTATCGCAATCCCGACGATGGCGACGAGATGCTGGAGGCGCTGAGCGCGGCGGGCGGCGCCGATTTCGCCCGCCGAATCCGCTCACTGCTCGAACAGTTCCGGGCCCAGGGGGCGGATGCCTGGGTGTTCTCCACGGTGCGCAGCCGCGAACGCGGTTATCTGATCTACGGTGCGTTCATCCTGAGCCGGGCCAGCAGCGAGGCGATCGTCAACGAACGCATCGAGACCCTCGAGCGGCTCAATCGCGAGTGGGATCTCGATATCCCCATCCGCTGGCGGCACCCGGAAGGCTGGCGGGCCACGGTCGATGCGGCCGACGCGATGGCGAATGCCTACAACGTCGTCTATGCAACCCGCAGCGGGGCCCGTTATTCCAGCCACTACGGCGCCAGCGCCGCCGACTTCGCGGCGATGGCCCTGCCGCGCGAACTCACGCTCACCGCGCCCGACGGCAGCCGGCGCACATTTGACCTCTCCGACCCGGATCATCCGCGTGACCTGAACCTGTCACCCGAGCTGATCGGATGGGTCGAGGAACACTTCGGGATGAAGAAACTGCGAAGTGATTATCCGCACTGGACGGACGCTGTCGGGGACTGACGTGGAGTGGTTGGGGATCTGGAAGCGTGGGTCTGGGGTTCCCGCCAAGGCGCGGAGGGCGCCAGGGGACGCGAAGGACGGCAGAACCTGTAGGAGCGAGCTTGCTCGCGATCGTGCGCGTCAGACGGTTGGTTGTTACAGCAGCGATAGGCGAGGCCCGCGGAATTCGTGAGGTATCGCAGAAAGCCGATTCGCCGTGCGGGTACGATCGCGAGCAAGCTCGCTCCTACAATAAGTCTCACCGCGCACCTTCGAATTTCTTCGCGTCCCCTGGCGCCCTTTGCGCCTTGGCGAGAACCCCGAACCCACGACTCCACCCCACAACCACCACACGCCAGTCCCCAACCTCTACAAAGCGGCCCCCAAAGAGCGTAGCCTCGCGTCGCCCGGCAGAGGATCGCCGGTGTGGAGGGGTTGATGCGTATCTGGCTGTATATCGCCACCGTGATCGTCGCGACCGCGTTCACCGCGGCCGGCAACGGCATGATGGCCACGTTCGTGCCGATCCGGCTCGACCTGGTCGGCAGCAGCCAGGACGCGGTCGGTGTCGTCGTCACGGCCTATGCCATCGGTATGCTGCTGGGCTGTATCTTCTCCGGGCACCTGATCCGCGGAGTCGGCCATATCCGCGCCTTTGCCGCCTTCGCCGCCACCGGGACAATCGCAACGCTTTTGATGAGCGGCTGGGTGACCGTGCCGCTTTGGATCGTGCTGCGCCTGGCGGGTGGTTTCTGCACCACGGCCATGTTCATCACCGCACAGTCCTGGCTGAACGAGGTCTGCGAGACGGACTACCGTGGCCGGGTGATGTCGATGTTCTATCTCGGCTACACCGTGTCGCTCGGCCTGGGCGCGCTGGTGATGAGCCGGGTGTCCGCCGAGACGGCGACGCCGTTCCTGATCCACGCGGGTTTCTACGCCGCCTCCGTCATCCCCATTGCCCTGACCCGGCTGCAGACGCCGCCGGCCCCGGAACGCATCGCCGTACGCCTGCGCGAGGTGTACCGCATCTCCCCGGTCGGTCTGGTCGGGGCCTACGCCTCCGGGTCACTGGGCATGACCATGATGGGTGTGGGGCCGATGTACGGCACCGCGATCGGCCTGAGTGCCCAGGACATCGCGCTGACCATGGCGGCGCTGCAGGTCGGAAACCTTGCGATCCAGTGGCCGCTCGGCTGGCTGTCGGACCGCGTGGACCGACGTTACGTGATCGTGGGTGCCGCCTTCTCCGTGGTGCTGGTATCGATCGCGATTCTCGTTGCCGGTGAGGCGACGCTTTTGCTGCTGGTATTCCTGTTCGGTCTGTGGGGTGGCCTCGCCGAATCGATCTATGCCGTGTCGACCGCGCACGCGAATGATCGTACCCGGGTGGGCGATTACGTGGTCGTTTCGTCGACGGTGCTGGTCGTCTGGGCCACCGGGAGCACGGTCGGCCCCATGCTGGCGACCGGTGCCATCCGGCTGTTCGGCCCCGCCGGCATCTGGATCTTCTTTATCGCCGTAAGCGGCCTGTTCGCCGCGTTCGTCGCCTGGCGTCTGCTCCAGCGGGCCGGCCCGCGCGAGGCCCAGCAGGAGCCCTTCCACACGGTACCGGCCTCGCCGCAGATTCCGGAATGGAATCCGTACTGGCACGAGGAAGACGGGCCGGAAACGGCCGCTGATCATGACCGCGGCAGAACGTCGACGTAGGCCGGCTTTTGCCGAAGGCAACAGCCGGCATGCACCTGTACCGGACTGTGGCCTCATCCGCCGGCTGGCTCCTGTCGCGTCGCCTTCGGCTCCTCGCAGCGATGCCGTCGGTCGCAAGCCGGCCTGCAATGATGTGAGAAAGGCGGCAGGATTTCAGGGTGCGTCGGCGCCCAGAAAGTGCTCCACCATGGGCGCGAAGCGCTCATGGTCGATGAGGAAGGAGTCGTGCCCCTGGATGGACTCGAGTTCGTGCATCGACACCTCGACGCCCGCGCCATCCAGCAGCGCGGCGATCTCGTGCTGCTGGGCGACGGGGAACAGCCAATCGGTCGTGACGCCGGCCACCAGCGCACGTCGGGCATCGATGGGCCGCATGCCGGCCTCGAGCGAGCCGCCGCCGTGATCGGCGATGTCGAACAGATCCATGGCGTGGGACAGATAGAGGTAGCAGTTGGCATCGAAGCCGCCGACAAACCGGCGCGCGTTGTACTCCAGGTAGCCCTCGATCTCGAACTCGGGCCCGAGCGGGACCGCGCCGGCACGCTCGGTCTCCGCCAGGCGATTACGGCCGAATCGCTGCGACCATTCCTCCCCCGAGCGGTAGGACATTACGCCGAGCTTGCGCGCGAGCCGCATCCCTTCTTTCGGGCCCGCGTCATCCGCATACCAGCCACCCGCCCACTCGGGATCGCTGCGGATCATCTCGCGCTGGAGTGAGCGGATCCCGATCGCGAACGGCGTCGCATGAACCGCGGCGGAGATGCTGATCAGGTTGCGGTACGTCCCCGGGTACATGGCCGCGTAGGCGAGCACGTCCATGCCACCGAGTGAACAGCCAGCCACGGTATGGAAATGATCGATCCCGAGCGCCATGCACGCCGAGCGGGCGGCATTGACGATGTCCTCCACCGACAGCAGCGGGAACTCGATCCGATACGGCCGCCCGGTCGCCGGATCGATCGAGGCCGGTCCGGTCGAGCCGAAGCAGCTGCCGAGTGAATTGATACAGATCACGAAAAACCGATCGGTATCGATCGGCTTGCCCGGGCCGATCATGTACTCCCACCAGCCCGGCGACGGATCGTCCGCCGAGGAGGCGGCGTGTGCACTGGGCGACAGTCCGGTGAACAGCAGAATGGCATTGTCGCCGCGGCCGACCGGCTCCCCCCAGGCCTCATACGCGATCGTTGCCTGCGCCAGTTGCCCGCCGCGGTACATCGCGAACGGAGATTCGATCTGGACGTAACGACGGGCATCCGACATCCGTACAACGCTCCTGTTGGCTGGTACATCGTTGGCGGCGGGGTCCCCGTCACCGAGAAAAGCGGGCAATCTTCCCGAAACCGGCGCGCAACGTCCAGCGATGGCCAACTGGACGCCAGGGCGCTCGGCTGTCAGGTTACGCGCCCTGTCCATCCCCGCTGGAGTCCTCGTGCAGACACCCACGCAACCGCCCGTCGCCGCAACGGCCCCGATCGAGTCGGTCCATCACGGCCACCGCCGAATCGACCCGTATGCGTGGCTGCGTTCGGACAACTGGCGCGAGGCGATGCAGGACCCCCGCCAGCTCCCCGCCGACATCCGCGAGTACCTCGAGGCCGAGAACGCCTGGGCGGAAGCCGCGACGGCCGATGCCAAGCCGCTGCGCGAACGGCTCACGGCCGAACTCCGGGCCCGCATCCGCGAGGACGACAGTACGGTGCCGCAGCCGCACGGCCCATGGATGTATTACCTGCGCTACCGCGAGGGCGGCCAACACCCGCTGATCTGCCGGTGCCCACGCGACGACAAAGCGGCCGAGTCCCTATTGCTCGACGGCGACGAAGAGGCCGAAGGCCTCGACTATTTCCGGCTGGTCGCGGCCGCGCATGCGCCCGACCACCGCCTGCTGGCCTGCGCGATCGACCGCAGCGGTGCCGAACGCTGCAGCGTGCGCGTACGGCATATGGACAGCGGGGAGTGGCTCGGGTTCACGATCGAGGACGCCCAGGGCGACCTGGTCTGGTCGGCGGACGGCCGGCACCTGTTCTATACCCTGCTCGACGAAGACCACCGCCCGCGCTGGGTCTACCGCCGCGATCTCGATACCGGTGCCGACAGTCTGGTCTTCGAGGAGACCGATCCCGGCTTTTTCGTCGGCGTCGATGATACCGAGAGCGGCCGCTTCATCCTGATCGGCAGCCGCGATCCGGAGACCACCGAGGTGCGGGCGATCCCGGCCGACCGCCCGACCGAGTCCCCGCGCTGCCTGCTCGCACGCGAGCCCGGCGTCGAGTACGAAGTCACCGATCACGATGATCGCTGGGTCATTCTCTCCAACCGGGACGGGGCCGACGACTTCCGGATCGCCACCGCGCCGCTGGACGCAGCGGGGCCCGAGCGCTGGCAGGATCTGGTCCCCCACCGCCCGGGCACCCTGATCCAGAGCATGCTGGACTTCCGCGACTGGCTCGTGCGCCTGGAGATGGCCGATGCCCGGCCACGGATCGTCGTGCGCCGCTGGGCCGACGGCCGCGAGCACGTGCTCGACTTCGGCGAAGACCTCTGCGATCTGGATCTGATCCCCGGTTACGAATACGCGACCACGACCCTGCGCGTCGCTTTCAGTGCGTTGGCCATCCCGGATCGAGTCTACGACTGCGATCTGGCCACGGATGAACGGGTGCTGCGCAAAGAGGAAGAGATCCCGAGCGGTCACGACCCCGAGCAGTACGTCAGTCGCCGCATTACGGCCACTGCCCCGGATGGCGAGTCGGTACCGATCTCGCTGTTGCACCACCGCGCCATCTCACCCGATGCCGGCACACCGCTGGTGCTCTACGGCTATGGCGCGTATGGGATGTCGGAACTGCCGGCCTTTTCACCCAACCGGCTGAGTCTGGTGAATCGAGGCTTCGTGTATGCCATCGCGCACCTCCGCGGCGGCAAGGAGAAAGGCGATCACTGGTATCGCCAGGGCAAACTGGAACACAAGGAGAACACGTTCACCGACTGCATCGCCGCCGCGGAGGCGCTGATCGCCGAGGGCTGGTCCGGTGCCGGCCGGATCGCCCTGCATGGCGGCAGTGCGGGCGGCATGCTCGTCGGCGCCGTCCTGAACCGGCGGCCGGAACTGTTCCACGCAGCCGTCGCGGACGTGCCATTCGTGGACGTGCTGAACACGATGCTCGATGCGGACCTGCCCCTGACACCGCCCGAGTGGCCCGAATGGGGCAATCCGATCGAGGACCCCGAGGCCTACCGCCGGATCCTCGCCTGGTCGCCGTACGACAATGTCCGCGCCCAGGCCTATCCGCATCTTCTGGTCACCGCGGGGGTCAGCGACCCGAGGGTCACCTGGTGGGAACCCGCCAAGTGGGTCGCGCGACTGCGCGCACTCAAGACCGACGATCGTCTGTTGCTGCTGCGCACGAACATGAGCGCGGGCCACGGCGGTGCGGCCGGGCGTTTCGATTACCTGGAGGAAGTCGCCTTCCGCTACGCGTTCCTGCTGCAGGCGTACGGGCTCATGGAAGCGGAGCCGCTGCCGGCCGTGCCCCCGAAAGGCTGACAGCCACCACGCGGGGCCAGCGACCGGCCACGATGGGTATTCCGGCGCTGCTGGCCGCGGGATGCGGGAAGCGGCACAATCCATTCCATGAACATACTGGTGGTCGATCATTCGAAGGTGTTCCGCGCCATTTGGCGCCGCATGGCATCGGCGGCCGGGCATGAACCGATCATGGTCACCGACGGCGGCGACGGCCTGGACACGCTGCGCAACCGCCCGGTCGATCTCGTCTGCGTCGCGCTCACGCTGGCGGACATGACCGGGATCGAGTTCTGTCGGCAGGCCCGCGCGATGCGCGGTGTCGGCCGGATCCCGATCCTCCTGATGACCTCCACCGAGGATAAGACCATCAGCCACGCGGCCTTCGAGGCCGGGGTGACCGACATCCATCCACGCACCGATGTCGAGCACCTGTTCCGGCATGTGCAGCGATACGTGGAGGGTGCGATTCGCGCCTGTTCCGGACGCGTGCTGTACGTCGAGGACAGCAATACGGTCGCGGCGATGATGCTGGGCGTGCTCGGGGAAATGAACCTCGAAGTCGACCACTACGCCAGCGCCAGCGAGGCGTGGGACGCGTTCGACCCGGAGCGCTACGACCTCGTGATCAGCGACATCCTCCTCGAAGGCGAGATGAGCGGGACGGGGCTCGTGCGCGCCATCCGTGCCGCCTGTCCGGACCACATGCGCATGCCGATCCTCGCGATCTCCGGGATCGAGGACAAGCAACGGCGAATCGAACTGTTTCACCTCGGGATCAACGATTTCATCAGCAAGCCGGTGCTTGGCGAAGAGGTGCGCGCACGCGTCACGCACCTGATCACGAGTCGGCAGCTGATCGCACAGGTCGAGGATCAGCGCCGCCACCTCTACGAGCTGGCGATGACGGATCAACTCACCGGGTTGTATAACCGGAATGCACTGGACGAATTCGCCGGCCGCGCGCTTGCCGAAGCGGAACGCCATGATTTTCCGTTGAGCACGGTCCTGATCGACATCGACCACTTCAAGACCATCAACGACGAGCATGGCCACCTCGTCGGCGACGAGGTGCTGGCCGCCATCGGGGAACTGCTGCTGGACAATACGCGCACGGAAGACTTCGCGGTCCGCTTCGGTGGCGAGGAACTGCTGCTCATCCTGACCCACTGCGATCTCGCCGGTGCCGCGGCCCATGCCGAACGCATACGCACAATGATCGCGGAACTGCACCCGCACGGCCTTGATGTGACCGCCAGTCTGGGCGTCGCGGCACGTCCCGCCGGCGCAACGGTCGCGTTCGAACGGCTATTGCGAAACGCCGATGCGGCGGTGTACACGGCCAAGGATAACGGCCGCGACCGGGTCGTGACGGCCGGCCCGGAACACGCGCGATGAAGAACCGATGGTTGGGCCCGACGCGCGGGCCCCATCAGAGTTTGTGGGAACGCGGCGACGGGGGTAGGATCGATCCAGTCCACCCCGGAAATCCATCCGTGGACCCGCAGTACGACGAGCCGTCCAGCGAGCATCCCGACCGCCGCGCGTTCATCCGCCACCCGGCCGATATCCCCATTGAAATCGAATCCCTGCCGGGCGAATCGGCTACGCGGGTCGCGGACGTCAGCTATGGCGGGCTCGCGTTTTTTGCCGAACGCTCGCAACCGCCGGGGACGGTGCTGCAGATCCGGATCGCGGGGAACGAAACGTCCCTCAGTGCGAAGGCCTTTGTCGCCTGGTGTCGCCCCGAAGACGAGGGGTACCGGATCGGCGTGCGCTTCGAGACCCCGGAAGACGCCTACCGTTCCCGCCTGCTCGAACAAGTCATCGCGATTGAGCGCTTCCGGGAAGAGCTGGCGCGCTCGGAGGGCCGGGAGGTGCCGCGCGACGAAGCCGCCCGGGAATGGATCCGGCGCCACGCCAGCGAATTCCCGAATCCCTGACGAACGCGCAGATCCTCCAGCCTTCAGCTGACGCCGCCATACAGGATCAGACAGATCGCGACCGCGCCGGCGATACCCGCTACGTCGGCCATCAGCGCGCAGGGCAGTGCGTGCCGTACGCGGCGGACATTGACGGCGCCGAAGTAGACGGCCAGGACGTAGAACGTCGTCTCGGTCGAGCCCTGCATCGTGCTTACGAGATAGCCCGTATAGCTGTCGGGGCCGACCGCCGGGTCCTGGATGATGGAGGCCAGCACGCCATAGGCGCCGGAGCCGGACAGTGGCCGCAGCAGCGCCATCGGCAGGGCATCCGCGGGCAGACCGACGACCGCCGTCAGGGCGCCCAGCGGACCGATCAGCATTTCCATGGCGCCGGACGCGCGGAACATCCCGACGGCGACAAGGATCGCGACCAGATACGGGATGATGCGCACGGCGACATTGAAGCCGTCGCGCGCGCCCTCGACAAACGCTTCGTACACGCGCACGCGCTTGAGCGCCCCGAAGCCAAGCAGCAGCACCATCAGCCCCGGCACGATCCAGGGGGCGATCGCCTTGCCCCAGACGACGGTAACGGGGATCAGCGCCAGTAATCCCAGCAACACGGCCACCGATACCGGCGTGGAATAGGCCTCATCCGTGGTCTCCGGCAGCGGCGCTTCGACGGGCGACTCCTGATACGCCGTCGCTGCATCGGCCGGGTCGTCCGCGCCGACGGGATCGGGCGGCGGGGTCGCGAAGCGGTGCTGCAGCAGCTTGCAGCTCGTGATGGCGACGATGGTGGAGCACAGGGTGGCCACCAGCGTCGTCGGCACGATCCCGGCGGGATCGGTCGAGCCGGCGGCGGCCCGCAGCGCGATCACGCCGGTCGGCAACAGCGTGATCGAGGAGGTATTGATCGCCAGGAACAGGGCCATCGCGTTGGTCGCGGTGCCCTTGTGGGGATTGAGGCGGTCGAGTTCCTGCATCGCCCGGATGCCGAACGGGGTAGCGGCATTGCCCAACCCGAGCGCGTTGGCCGAGAGATTCATGACCACCGCGCCCATCGCCGGATGATCGGCCGGCACCTCCGGGAACAACCGGACCAGCAGCGGGCGCAGGACCTTGGCGATGATCCGCAGGAGGCCGCCGTATTCGGCCACCTTCATCAGACCGAGGAACAGCCCCATCACCCCGATCAGGCCGAGCGCGAGCGTGACGGCCCCTTCCGCCGAGTCGATCATGCCGAGCCCGAGCGCCTCCATGGGCGATTGCGCGTCGGGGTCGTCCGACGGCGGGCTCCAGCCGGCCTGGCGCCAGGCGGCGACCGTGAAGGCGATGAAAACGATGGCGAAGAAGATCGCGTTCATGGGCGTCGCTGATGGGCCATGCGGGGATGGTGTGCGGCGCGCGTACGCGCCGCTTGACCGGCGGCGGGGTTACTGCGGCTCGCCGCCTCCCTGCGGCGCTGTGGCCTCAGTTCCCGTATTCCGCGAAGATCCGCATACCGCCCTGCTCGTCGAACGCGATCACCCGGTATGGATCGACCCGATCGCCGTACTCCATGCCAGGCGAACCGACCGGCATGCCCGGCACCGCCAGCCCGGCCACGTCGGGCCGCTCTTCAAGCAGACGCCGGATATCCGCCGCCGGCACGTGTCCTTCGATCACGTAGCCGTCGATCCGCGCCGTGTGGCAACTCGCGAGGCGCTGATCAAGACCGGCTTCCCGCTTGTACTCGATAAGCCGGGCCCGCTCGACATCGATCGCCTCGACATCGAACCCGGCCTGGCGGACGTGTTCCACCCAGGCGCTGCAGCACCCGCAGGTGGCCGTTTTGTAGACGGTCATGGCGGCCGCGTGCAGCGGTGTGGCCACGAACATCGCTGCGAACAAAACGCCGCGGAGGCACAGGGACGGAAATCTGGCGGAACGGCGGATAAGGGACATGCAACACCTCCGGCCCCGACGGGCCTTGAACGATCCAGATACAGGGTACGCACGCGATCCTCTCCGAGAACGCGGCGCGCGGCAAGTGGTACGGCCGGCAGCGGCCCCGTAGCCGCGTACAATCGTTCCGGCGCGACCGCTCCGCGCCGGAATGCCAGGCAGCCGATACGGGAGACCCGATGCTGACTCCGACCGCCGCCATCGTCCTGAGCGCCGCAGTGGTCGGCGGCGCCGTGCTCGCCCAGGCCCATGCGCGTGGCCGGCGGGTCCCGTTCGCGCTTGGTCTTGCTCATGCAGCGGTTGCCCTGGTTGGCCTCGTGCTGCTGACACTCGCCGTCAGCCGCTACGCACAGCCGCTCGCGGTCAATGCGGCGCTGCTGCTCTTCTTCATCGCCCTGATCGGCGGCGGCTTTCTGCTGCTCTTCCGCCTGCAGAATGAATCCCCGCCGGGATTCATGATCGTGCTGCACGCCGGTACGGCCGTGACGGCACTGGCCCTGCTCTGGGTCGGTTTGGCCATGGGCGGCTGAAACGACCGCGGCCGCGTCAGGGTGCCTCCGCCTTCGGTGCCGTCAGGCCGGCGGTCGGTGCGGCCCAGCGCACATCCGCCGTGAACAGCGTGTCCACGATCGAACGCGGATGCACCGAACGGACCGCCGCGTCGACCTCGCCGCGCAGCCGATCGAGCGCGACCAGACGCTGATCGGCGAAGTCGTCGGCAAGCACGACATGCACGGTGACGTACAGGATCCGCCCGGGACGGACCATGCGCACGAACCGTTGCTGCACCGGCAGGTCCGCCAGGGCCTCATCAATGGCGGCCGTCACGGGTTGCTCGATGGCGGCGCCGGGCGACTGGTTCAGCAGCTCGAGGATCGCATCACGCGCCATGCGCACCGGCACGCCGAGGAACAGGAGTACCACCGCCGCCACCAGCACGGGGTCGATATAGCGGGCCGCCGTACCCCAGTCCAGCGCGTGGAAGATGGGCGCCAGACAGAACGCCCCCAGTACGGCCGCCGAGATCACGGCATCGAGCACCCAGTTGTCCGCATCGGCCCGGATCAGCGGGCTGTCCAGCGAACGCTGTCCGCGGCGCAGGATGAACGCGGTCAGCGAGCACACGATCGTGGCGGCGAGCGCATACCCGATCGCGGGGCCCACCGCGATCGCGCGTCCTCCAGACCACAGAGACATCCCGGAGTCGAACAGCGCGACCGCCGAAATCCCGAGGATCATCAGGCCTTTGCCCGCATTGACCAGGGATTCGAAATAGGCGTGGCCAAACGGGAAGCGGGCGCTGTCCGGAAGACTCGTCAGGCGCTCGACCCGCAGCGTGATCAGCGCGACACCGAAGTACATCAGGTTGTACACGCCATCGAGCATGATCGCGCGCGAGTTCGTGATGAACGCGAACGCGAGCCCGAGTGCGGCCATGAGCAGGGCAGTCCCGCAGGACAGGAGAAGTGCGCCACGTTCGGTCTTCATCGCAGCTCCGGAGTGCACCGCCGCTCTCGACGGGTATTATGGGCCGATGGCCACCGGCCCGGATCGTGCGGCCCAAGCGTACCAGTCAACTGCAGCGGAACCACGCATCGGCTTCATTGCCAACCGCTACCGTCATTGCGAACGAAGTGAAGCAATCCAGTGCCTGCATGGGGTTTCGGCGGCATTGTGGTTTCACGGAGTACCGAGGACCGTGACCCGAGGGTCTCCGTGAAGCGGTGCGGGCCCGCGCGATACCGTGCACTCACTGGATCGCCGCGCGGCCTTCAGTCGCTCGCGATGACGGTTTCGGCGAGATACAGTTTCCCTGCACCCCGGAACAAGGGCCGCTCGGACCCGAGCCGGTTCACCGATTCACTCCCCGAGCGTGATGGACGCTTTGCATGCACTTCGTGATCTTCGGCCTGATCCTCCTTGCCCTGGTATTCGGCCCTGGCCTCTGGGTACAGCATGTCATGCGCCGCTACAGCGAACCCGCGGATCGTTATCCGGGCACTGGTGCCGAACTGGTGCGCCATCTGGCGGAACGTCTGGGTCTTCCGGATCTGCGGGTAGAGCGCACACAGGCGGGCGATCACTACGATCCCACCTGTGGCGTCGTCCGTCTGACCGCGGACAAGTACGACGGGCGCTCGCTGACCGCGATCACGGTGGCGGCCCATGAAGTGGGACACGCGCTCCAGGACCGGGATGGCTACGCGCCCCTGCGCTGGCGCACGCGGTTGATCGGTGCGACCCGCAATGCCGAGCGCGTCGGCGCCGGCCTGATGATGGCCGCCCCGTTTCTCGCCATGCTGAGCCGTGCGCCCTCCATCGGCCTGCTGACCTTCTTTGGCGGCATGCTGAGTCTGGGTTCGTCGGTGCTCGTGCACCTGGTCACCCTGCCCACGGAGTTCGATGCGAGTTTCAACCGTGCCCTGCCGATCCTTCAGAGCCACCGGATCCTCAAGCAGCCGGATCGCCGCCACGCTCGGCGACTACTGATGGCCGCGGCGCTGACGTATGTCTCGGCCTCGCTGATGAGTCTCCTGAACGTGGCGCGCTGGTGGGCACTTGTCCGCCGCTGACGCCACCTGGCGGCGGCGACCTGCCCGGAAAGACACCTTGAGGAACCCGGCGCGCCAGGCTATAGATTCGCCGAGCGGTCCGATCTTTCCGGCCACCGCATGTTCCGGAAGGATCGTCATGCGCTGTCGACATAAAACAGGCGCGGCCTCCGCCAGGGCCCTGAACAACGGTCGGAGCCAAAACCGCGAGGTCATTCCCGTCTCGCGAATACCGCTGAACGGTACGGTCCGCACGACGAATGGATGCTTCGGCGACCAATTCATGAGACGCGTTCCATCGCGACCATTCGTACACCGTGCTACATTTCCGCTTGCTCAAATCCTGCCCATAACGGATCCCGCCATCGTGTACCGGACAATCGCGCGTCGCCTCTGGATCATGCTGTTCGCGCTGGCGACGCCAGCGCTAGCGGTCGCGGACAATACCAACGGTGTCTCTCCGGACCCCGCCGGCATCGAACTGGCCTCGGTGCACGCGGCGGTCGCCGATCTCGACAGCGGTACCGTGCTCTACCGCAAACACGAGCGCCGCGTCGTCCCGATCGCCTCGGTCACGAAACTGATGACGGCGATGGTCGTACTCGATTCCGGTGAGCCTCTGGGCGAATCGCTGACGGCGGTGAAACGTGATACACCCGCGGCCAACAATGCCTTCACCCGCATCCGTATCGGCTCGCGGCTCCCTCGTGGCGACCTGTTGCGCCTTGCCCTGATGTCCTCGGAAAACCACGCCGCCTACCTGCTGGCGCGGCACCATCCCGGGGGGTTCTCCGCCTTCGTGGAGGCGATGAACGCCAAGGCGGCGGCGCTGGGGATGCACGACACCCGGTTCGTGGGCCCCAGCGGTCTCGACACGGGCAATCGCTCCACCGCCGCGGACCTGCTGGTCATGCTGCGCGCGGCCGAGGAATACGACACGATCCGCGAATACACCCAGACCCGCCGCTTCCTGGCGAACTTCCAGCACCCCGGGTACACCCTGCACTACGGCAATACCAACGTCCTCGTGTACCGCGACCACTGGGATGTCGGGCTGAGCAAGACCGGCTACCTGAACGAGGCCGGTCGCTGCCTGGTCATGGTCACGGAGATCGACGGGCGCCGGATCGGGATGGTCCTGCTGAACTCATTCGGCAAGCGGTCACCGATGGGGGACGCCGGGCGCATCCGCAACTGGCTGCGCACGGGCCATGGCGGCGCGATCGCGCAGGCCGCACGGCAGTATGAACAGCGGCGCGCCGCGGCCTTCGAGCAGACCCAGCACGCCGAGGCGAGCATCCAGTAAGGCAAACGAATTGCAGCGGCGATCGTCGCCGTCGCGATACGCCGACGCACTTAGGGAACCTCTGATTACAAGGAGTCCTGTAGGTCGGGCTTACAGCCCGATACTCGTAAGCCCCTGATCTGTCGGGCTATAAGCCCGACCTACATCGTTCCCCAACGCGCTGCCTGGTTTTGATCAGACCTTCCCTCAGCAGTCGATCACCTCGGTCGGCCGGCCGCGACCACAGGCGTACAGTTCCCGGAACACCGTGGTCATTGGTGGCCGGGGGTATTCGTAACGTGCATCATCGCGGGCGATCGTGCGTCCGTCCCGACGTTCTCCCACGCGGAAACCGAAGGCATAGAACCGCGCCTGCCCCATGCGCAGATCGGTCACTATGACCGAACCGTCGCGCTCGGTGACCGCGTAAAACCCCTTCGTGAAATACTGCAGGCGCTCGACCGCCCAGGTATCCTCGATCCCTTCGAGCAACCCGGGTGAATTCGGGTACCGATTGAAATCGATCGGCCTCCCCGAGCCCACCGTATAGAAGCCCTCCCAGTGCGCATCGCCACCCACCGCGACCACGCGCCACAGCAGCGTATTGAATGGCGCCGGCGTCGCCAGCACCCGATCGACCGCGAGCCCCTCGCGCGCGATCGCCGCCTCGGCCCTATGCTCCACGATCTGTTGCGCCCCGATCGCCCAGGCGAGATAGGCCGTTGACAGCGCCAGGCCGGCGGCGTTCCAGCGTCCGCGTCGCCACGGGTTACCCACGGCCACAAAGATCCCGACCAGTAACGGGAGCGTATAGAGCGGGTCAATGATGAACAGGCTCCCCAACCCGACCGGATAATCGCTGAACGGCAGCCACAACTGCGTCCCGTAGATCGTCACGGCATCCAGCAGGGCGTGCGTGATCAGGATCAGCCAGACGGTCAGCAGCCAGCGCCGATACGATTCGCCGTGGCCCGCGCGCCAGCGCGCGATCGGCCAGGCGATCAAGGGTGCCGCCAGGGTCTGCACGAACAGGGCGTGCGTATAGCCGCGATGGTAGGTGAAATCGGCCACCGCACCGCCATACGGGATGAAACTGTCGAGATCCGGCAGGGTGCCGACGCCGGCCCCGAGTGCGAACGCGCGCCAGCCTGCCCGCCGGCCCATCACCGCACCGCCGACGGCCCCACCGAGGGCCGCCTGCGTCAGCGAGTCCATGTCATGCTCCCGTCGAGTAATCCGTTCACGTCGCCGCCTCCCGGAGACGGCGGCGCGTCCGTTCGCCAATGAAATCCGCCAGCGTCTGCGCGGTCGAGCTGTCCATGGGCGGTTCGCGCCACTCGGCCATCAGGGCTTCCCAGCCGCGCCCCGGCTCCGGCGTGGGCGCATTCAGCCCCTGCGCGCGTACCGCCGCGATCGAATCGACATCGTGTGCGAACCGCTCGAGCGACATGACCAGGCCCGCCTCCAGCCAGCCGGCCGAATGCAACGCGAAATCCACATTCGCGGCATGCGCGCAGGCAAGGCCGCGGGTGGCATCGCCCGACGCCTGCGCGTCGGGCAGCTTGGATGACGTAACCGCCCCATCCCCGCGCACGGGGCAACCCAGATCACGCGCCAGTTGCGCCCCGGCGCTCATCAGGAACAGGCCCTCGACACCGCCGAACTCCGGGCGCATCGCGCGCATGGAGAACACGGCTCCGGACATCCCCACCATGACCGGCGCACCAGGCCGCACGAGCTGGGTCAGCGCGGCGCCCGCCTGCACTTCCGCGAGCATCTGTGCGAGCGCGGTACCCACCGTGACCGGTGCCGTCATGCCGAGGACCGGATACGAAGCGACCAGCACGGCCTGCCCTGCCGCCGAGGTCCGCATGAGCGCCTCGGCCGTGGTCCCGGTCAGCACGAGCGGCGCTTCGATGTTCGCCATCGTAAGCAGACAGCACTCGTTGGCCATCGTCGCCTCCCCGAACACCGCGCGCATCGCGTCGATACTGTCCGTTACCTGGTCACTGTCGCGCCCATAGCCCATGACCGGCTTATCGGTCAGCCGCAAGGCGGCTTCGAGCGAGCGCAGATGGCGCACGGCGGCATCGCAGTCGGTGGGCTCGCAGTACATGGCGCCCGCGTGGTCGATGGCATCGCTTGCCTGCGTCAGCCGCGCAAAGTCGCGGAAGTCTTCGAGCCGGGCATAGCGCCGGATGCCGTCGCGCCCGCGCACCATCGGCGGTCCGGCGGCGGGCGCGGTCACCGTGCCGTGGCCGCCGAAGACGACATCGTTTACGGGGTTACGCGCGCGCTGTGTGAAACGGGGCGGCGCGCTGTGCTGGACAAGCGCCCGTGCCAGGCCCGGCTCGAACCGCACGCGCGTGCCATCGATCCGGGCACCCGCGGCGGCGAAGCGCTCGAGCGCGTCCGGGTGCTCACGAACCTCGAGCCCGATCTCGTCGAGAATCCGATCGGCATCGGCGCGCAGACGTTCCACCTGCGCCGACGTCAGCAGATCGTACGGGGTCGATACGCGGTCGATGGCGGAATCCGGGCACATCGGCATGGGGCGATGGCGTGCACGCGGGCACGGGAGCCGTGATCGTCCCATCCGAACACCCGCATTGCCAGATGCAATTGCTATCCTCGATGTCGGGAGGTATAGCCACCATGACGACATCCACTTCGGCTTCACCGCGTATCGAGCACATCGACTGGGGCGCGATGACCGTCACAGGCCTGGGGACGGGGAAGGACTTCAAGCTCTGGCCCGGGGGCGGCCGCGCGTGGGACTGGAGCGAGACCGGGACACGCCATGTCCCGGGCATCCAGCCGGAGGACGTCGAGGAACTGCTCGCCACGGGCGCCACCACGATCATCCTCACCCGCGGCATGTGGCGCGCCCTGCGCACGCAGCAGTCGACGCTCGACCACCTGGAGCAGGCCGGCGCCACCGTTCATGTCCTGGAGACCCGCGAAGCGGTCGAAAAATACAACGAACTCGCCACCGCCGGCGAGCCTGTGGCGGGGTTGTTTCATTCGACCTGTTAAAGAAGGGTGAGTGAAACTCGTCGTTAATTCGAGGAGGTCAAAGGCGGATTCTCGCCAAGACGCCAAGCGCGCCAAGAAAAATCGACGGCATGAAACAGGAAAGAAAGATTCTGAACCGAGGCACAGACTGACTCTAAAGATTAACCGAGTTCTAAAGGGGGCTGCTGCCCATCCGGAGAATCCGGATTACAAATCTCTGTTGACTTTCCTTGGCGCGCTTGGCGTCTTGGCGAGAGTCCGCCTTTTGCCTCCCTTGAAAAAGCATCAGGCAAAAAAACGGGCGGCCCGAAGGCCGCCCGTTGGTGATCGCCGATCAGGTCGGGATCAGGCCCACTGTTTCGCGGCCTTGTCGAACTCGTCGGTCACCGACTGCGGGGTGTGGCCCATCTTGCTGACCACCACGATCGCGATGGTGCAGAGGATGAAGCCCGGCAGGATCTCGTACATGTCGAACATGCCGCCCGAGAGCTGCTTCCAGATCACGACCGTTGCCGCGCCGACGATGATGCCTGCGAGGGCGCCGTTGCGGGTCATGCCGCGCCAGAACAGCGACAGGATGATGACCGGACCGAACGCGGCGCCGAATCCACCCCAGGCGTAGGACACGAGGCCGAGCACCCGGCTGTCCGGATCGCCCGCGATCAGCAGCGCGATGAGCGCGATACCGACCACTGCGAAACGCCCGACCCAGACCAGCTCGTTCTGGGAAGCGTCGGGCCGGATGAACGGCTTGTAGATGTCCTCCGCGAGCGCGCTCGACGATACGAGCAGCTGAGAGTCGATCGTCGACATGATCGCCGACAGGATCGCGGCCAGCAGGGCGCCGGCCACCCACGGGTTGGCGAGCGTGGTGGACAGCGCGATGAAGACCTTTTCGCCGTCCGGCAGCGGGTTGTCGGCAAAATACGCGAAGCCGATATAGCCCGTGAAGATGGAGCCGAACAGCGCCACGACCATCCAGGTAATGCCGATCAGGCGGGCCTTCGGCACATCAGCGGCCGAGCGCAGCGCCATGAAGCGCACGATGATATGCGGCTGACCGAAGTAGCCGAGTCCCCACGCCATCAGCGAGATGATGCCGAACGTGGTCATGCCGCTCATGATGTCGTTCCGGCTCGCGTCCATCTCGCCCACGCGCTGCACGGCCTCGCCCCAACCGCCGAGCTCGTTGACGCCGCCGAACAGGTTGATCGCGATCAGCGGGACCATGACCAGCGCGGCGAACATCAGGATGCCCTGGACGAAGTCGGTCCAGGAGACCGCGAGGAAGCCGCCCAGGAACGTGTAGGAGATGATCACCAGACCACCGATCCAGAGTGCACTTCCGTAGGTCAGACCGAAGCTGGCCTCGAACAGCTTCGCACCGGCGACCAGGCCGGACGAGGTATAGAAAGCGAAAAACAGCAGGATCACGGCCGCGGAGATGACCCGCAGCACCTTGCTGTGGTCGGCGAAGCGATTCTCGAGGTAATCCGGGACCGTGATCGAGTCACTGGCCACTTCGGTATAGATACGCAGGCGCTTCGCCACGAACTGCCAGTTGAGATAGGCGCCGATCGTAAGACCGATGCCGATCCAGGCCTGGTTCATACCGGAGGCGTAGATCGCGCCGGGCAGCCCGAGCAGCAGCCAGCCGCTCATATCGGAGGCACCGGCGGAAAGCGCCCCGACCCCGGGACCGAGGCTGCGGCCACCGAGCACGTAATCGGAGAGATTACTGGTCGCCCGGTAGGCGAGCACGCCGAGCCCGAGCATGGCGAGCAGATAGACCGCGAAGGTCGTGAGCGTAGGTGCGTTCAGGGCGACTTCATCCATTGGACTGATCCCCCCCACGCTCGCGGAAATAGGTGATTACCGCGAGCAGTACGCACAGCGGCATGGGCACGAGCAACCAGAACCAGGTTGCGGCGGTCAGAGAATGTTCCACTGTGTTTCTCCCAGTTGGCCAGTCATTTGTTGAATAATTCTGCCGTTTATGGTAATGAAAAATTTATTCCGGCTGGAATTAAACAGCATGAAATATTACCGGAGTGTAATGTCCGGCGCCAGCCTGGCTCGATTCCGCAGTGTGATGAGGAGGCGCGTGCCGCTATGGACTTCGTGCAGCGAAGGTGGGATTTTCGGCGCCGTGCAGGTCAGGGTTCTCGCCAAGGCGCGGAGGACGCAAAGGAGAAGCGAGAAGCACAGGCGATATGGAAACGAGCGCGTGAGCCGGGTGTCGTTTCGGCTGCTCTCCCCGGTGAATTCTCTTTTTGCTGATTTTTTGGGGTTCTTGCGTCCCTTGGCGCCCTCCGCGCCTTGGCGAGAACCTCTTTCCTGAAACCGTCAGAACCCCCGCAACACGGCGATCCCGCGCTCAGTCAGCGGTTTCCCCGCATGCGCGGGCGATGAACGAGTGGATCCACGCGGCGGCGACGTCGGGATCGATCGAATTGTCCAGCGAGGCGACGCCGGCACGGTAGGTGTCTTCGCCCAGGGTGTCCCGGCGCATATCCATAGTCGCCTGCGAGTATCCCGGCCCGAACTCCGGGTGCCCCTGGAATGTCAGGATGTGATCGCCAATGCGGAACATGTCGTGGGGGCAGAATTCGTGCCCGGCGAGGAGTTCCGCCCCTTCAGGCGGCTCGATCACCTGATCCTGGTGGCTCACGAGCAGCGACAGCTTGTCGCGATCGGGCTGCATCCACGGCTCGTGCCGCAATATCCCGGCGGTGTGCACCCCGACGCCCCACCCGATCGGCGCCTTCTCGACGCGCCCGCCGAGTGCCCGGGAGATGAGTTGATGGCCGAAACAGATGCCGACGGTCGGCTGCCGTGATGCATGCAGCTCGCGGGCGAACTCGTGTGCCCGCGCGATCCATTCATCCGGGTCGTAGACACTCCATTTGCTGCCCGTGAACAGCCACGCGTCGCACTCGTCCGGCGATTCGGGGAACTTGCCGGCGGTCAGGTCGTACACGCGGAACTCGGGCTGCACCGCTTCGGTCGTCAAAAGACGCTGGAACATATCGGGGTAATCACCGAACTCCGGTTGCAGTTCGGGGCGGACGGAATCGCATTGCAGAATGCCGAGGCGCATGGTCATTGGTCCGATTCAGGTTTTGGTTCCAGTGGCTCGCCGGATTCAAAATGGTCGCGCATGCGCTCGAGTTCACGGATACGGCCCTCGAGGCGCGGCCACTGCCGATTGTTAAGGGCCGCGATCAACGCCTCCATCAGCGTCATCATCGCCACCACGGAGTCCCAGTTCGAAGGGACCTCGATACGGGTTGCGAGGACATATTCGGCGTGCGCCGCGATGGGCGACAGCCAGTTGTCCGTCACCAGCACGATCCGCGCGCCCCGCTCCGCGGCTTCGTCCGCGAACCGGACCAGGTCTTCCTGATACCGGCGGATGTCGAACACGATCAGCACGGAGCGGCGGTCCATGTCGAGGACATACTCCGACCAGGAGACCGGCGGGCCGCTGACGTGATAGACACGCGGACGCAGCACGCGCAGGTGCATGTACATGTAGCTAGCGACCGCGTCGGTGAACCGCCCCCCGAGCAGATACAGCGTGTTCCTGCTCTCGGCGAGGAGGTTCAACGTTCCCTCGAACTCCGAGCGCGGCATCGACGCCACGGACTGGCGGATATTCTCCGCGGCGGCCTCCGCGTACTGGGCCAGCAGGTCGTCGCCACCGCCCGCCTCCGCACCGTCCGCATGCCGCTTCGCCAGCGGTGATTTCAGTCGCGCCTCGAGTTCCGACCGCAGTGCCGCCTGGAACTCGGCATAGCCCGAAAACCCGAGCTTGGCGATGAATCGCAGGATGCTCGGGTGGCTGACCTCGGCGCGCCGCGCGAAGCTCGCCAGCGGCTCCAGTCCCACAACCGGATAGTTCGCAAGCAGCAACCGGGCCGGTTTCCGCTCGGTCGGGGTCAGCCGGTCGAGACACCGATGGATCGTTTCGGCCACCGAGGTATCCCCGTGCACGGCCTGCGGGCCCCCGGCATGCGGCGATTCCGTTTCATTCATCCGCGGGAGCCCTCGGCCATTGTTGGACACCGGTGTACGTGTATGCTACCAAACGCACATAGCGTGTACAGACTTGTACAGAATGGTTCGACCTCGACGGCGAACCCGGGCGTCGGGCCGGGCGGGAAGGATACCCCTACGGGATCGATTCCGCACCGGAGCGACCGGCGGCCTATAAAGAGAGGGGGGCATCCCCCTTCAGACAACCCGGAAACTGGGGAATAGCTATGAAAAGGCGTGATTTCATCAAGACAGCCGGCGTGGGCTCGGTTACGGCCGGCACGGTACTTCATGCGCCGTACGTGATCGGGGCCAAGAAGGACAAAATCACGTGGCGCCTCCAGACGTACGCGGGCGCCGCACTCGCCGAACACGTGATCCAGCCACAGGTCGAGGATTTCAACCGCGCCGCCAACGGCGAGATGGAGATCGAACTGTACAACGCCGATCAGCTCGTCCCGCACGGCGAACTGTTCCGGGCCGTACAGGATGGCACCGTCGACGCCGCCCAGAGCGACGACGACTCGATGGCCGCACCGGTGGACGTATCCGCCTTCGCCGCCTACTTCCCATTCGCCACGCGGTACGGCCTCGACGTGGCGGCCCTGTGGCACTGGTACGGCCTGAAGGAAATCTGGGAAGAGGCCTACGGTGAGGTCAAGAACGTGACCTGGCTGAGTACCGGCGCCTGGGATCCGTGCAACTTCGCGACCAAGGAACCGATCCGGAGCATGGAGGACTTCAAGGGCAAGCGCCTGTTCATGTTCCCGACCGTCGGCCGCTTCATGGAGCGCTTCGGCGTCGTGCCGGTGAGCCTGCCCTTCGAGGATGTCGAAGTCGCGCTGCAGACGGGCGAACTCGACGGCGTCGCATGGTCCGGCATTACCGAGGACTACAACAACGGCTGGGCGGACGTCACGAACTACTTCCTCACCAACCCGGTCGCCGGTGCATGGGCGGGTTCCTACTTCGTCAACACGGAGTCCTGGAACAAGGTGCCCGAGCACCTGAAGACGCTCTACCGGCTCTCGATCGACAGTTCCCATTACTACCGGCTGCACTGGTACTGGTGGGGCGAAGCGCACCATCGTGTGAAGGGTGACAAGCTCGAACTGACTTCGATCCCGGAAGACGAATGGCAGACGGTCGAAAACGAAGCCATGAAGTTCTGGGAAGAGGTCGCGCAGAAGAGCGAACGGAACGCTCGCGTTGTCGAGATCCTCAAGGATTATCTCGACACCATGCGCAAGGCGGGTCCTCCGTACCGCTACGGGGCCTGATCCGCTGCCACGAGGGAATCGTGACCGGCCTTCCCCGACGCCCGTCGGGGAAGGCCGGTGCAGTAACGACACCGGTGCACAAACGCCGCACCGCAGCGACCGGGCCATCACCGGTCCTGGATGATCCGACAGACGCTTCCAGCGGGCACCGTTTTCAGGTATTTCTGGTCCCGACGGCCAGTACCGCGGTGCTTGTGATCGAGGCAGAATGCAGCCCCGGGAAATCAGCGGGGCCGCATCACGGTACTGATCGAGACCCGCCCGGCGAGTGTGTTTCGCGCCGGGCCGTACGACCGGAAGTGACCCCGGCCGCAGCCGGGCACTCCCGACCCTGAAACCACGGGCTACGCGGCGCGAAGGGGGAATCTTGCCCAGGGCAATCCGTCTGTACGTCCATTATGTGGACGCATTCAATACGGTCATCGGCAAGATCATGATGTATGTGATCTTTGTCCTGATGGCCATCCTGCTGCTCGCCGCCATAGGCCGCAATGTCTTCAACTGGTCGCTCTTGTGGACCGTCGAGACGGCTCAGTTCACGATGACCGGGTACTATCTCGTCGGCGGCGCCTATTCTCTCCTGCTCAACAGCCATGTCCGTATGGACCTCCTCTACGGCAGCTGGTCGCGCCGGAAACAGGGGGTCACCGATGCGCTGACCGACACCCTGCTCATCTTCTATCTCGTCGTGCTGTTGATCGGCGCGGTCTCCAGCATCGACTACGCGCTCGAATACGACCAGGTCAGCCGCAGCGCATGGGGCCCGCCGATGGCGCCCATCAAGATCATCATGGGCACCGGCATCCTGCTGATGCTGCTGCAGTCGATATCCACTTTCTTCAAGGATCTCGGCATCGCGTTTAACCGCCCCATCGTCGAGGAGAACACTCATGAGTGATGAACTCATCGCAATACTGATGTTCGCCTCCATGCTGGGACTGCTGGCCACGGGCCAGCGGATCTTCGTCGTGATCGGCGCGATCTCGGCGGGATTCGCGCTCTGGCTCTGGGGGGCCGGCGGCGTCGAGTTGCCATTCAACGCCAGCATCACGCTGCTGAACTGGTACCCGATGCTGACGCTGCCGATGTTCATCTACATGGGCTACATGCTCTCGGAATCGGGCATCGCCGGCGAACTCTACGAGATGTTCCACGTCTGGATGGGGTCGCTGCACGGAGGCCTGGCGCTCGGAACGATCGGTCTGATGGTCCTGATTTCGGCGATGAACGGCCTCAGCGTGGCCGGCATGGCGATCGGTGCCAGCATCGCGATGCCGGAGTTGCTGAAACGCGGTTACGACAAGCGCATGGTCACCGGCGTGATCCAGGCCGGCAGTTCACTGGGCATCATGGTGCCGCCGAGTGTCGTGCTCGTGCTGTACGGGATGATCGGGCGCGTGCCGGTCGGCAAGCTCTGGCTGGCGGGCGTGTTCCCCGGCCTGATGCTGGCGGCGATGTTCGCGCTCTACATCGCCATCCGCTGCCGGCTGCAACCGGAACTCGCACCGCCCAAGGCGGCCGAGGACCGGGAGATGAGCATGGCGGCGAAGCTGCGCCTGTTGCGGGCCGGCCTGCTGCCGCTGGTGATCATCTTCGCCATGACCGGCCTGTTCCTGATGGGCGTGACCAGCCTGGTGGAGAGTTCGGCCGTCGGCGCCGGCATGGCCACGCTGGCCACCTTCATCAAGGGCCGGTTGAGCCGTGAAGTCATCCACAAGACCGCCCTGAACACGCTGCGCGTCAGCTGCATGTTCATGTGGGTCATCATGGCGGCGCTGGGCTTCAGTTCCGTGTTCGACGGACTGGGTGCCGGCAACGCACTGCAGGGCCTGTTCATCGAGCGTTGGGACCTGAGCCCCTGGACGGTCCTGATTATGATGCAGCTGTCATTCCTGATCATGGGGATGTTCCTCGATGATACGGCGATGCTGATCCTCGTGGCGCCGCTGTATATCCCGCTGGTGGCCAAGCTCGGGTTCGATCCGGTCTGGTTCGGCGTGCTCTACACCATCACCGTCCAGATCGCGTACATGACGCCACCGTTCGGGTACAACCTGTTCCTGATGCGGGCGATGGCGCCACCGGAGATCACGCTCGGGGATATCTACCGCTCGATCGTGCCTTTCGTGCTGGTCATGCTGCTCGGACTGGTACTGATCATGATCTTCCCGCAGATCGCGCTGTGGCTGCCGAATCAGCACTACGGCTGATCGGCGGCCCCGGGACCGATTAATCGACAGGACAGAACTGAACAAAAACGCCGGGAGGACCAGAACATGAGCAACGAGACACGACGGGGATACCTCTCGCTGGCGCAATTGAAGAGCGCCGTCGAGGCCGGGGAAGTGGACACGGTGACCATGGCGATGGTGGACATGCAGGGCCGTCTGCAGGGCAAACGCCTGACGGCGGAGCATTTCCTTAACGACATCGCCGACGTCCATGCCGAGGGCTGCAACTACCAGTTGGCCGTGGACGTCGAGATGACCCCGGTTCCGGGCTACCGTCACGCCTCGTGGTCAACGGGGTACGGCGATTTCTCGTTCGTGCCCGATCTGTCGACACTGCGCTGGATGCCCTGGCACGAGGGATCGGTATTCGTGATGAGCGATCTCGCCTGGGCCGACGACAGCCCGGTTACGGTCTCCCCGCGCCAGATCCTGCGGCAGCAGATCGACCGACTAGCCGAACGCGGCCTCGTCGCGCACGCCGGGACCGAGCTGGAGTTCATCGTCTTCCGCGACAGCTACGAGAGCGCGTGGGACAAGGGATACAACGACCTTACGCCCGCGACCCGCTACAACGTCGATTACGCGCTGCTGGACACGCCCCGGCTCGAACCCCTCCTGCGGCGGATCCGCAACGAGATGCGGACCGCCGGACTCGAGGTGCAGGACGCCAAGGGCGAGTGCAACTTCGGCCAGCACGAGATCAACATCCAGTACGACGAGGCTTTGGCCACGGCGGACGGGCATGCCCTGTACAAGAACGGCGCCAAGGAAATCGCCGCGCAGGAAGGCTATTCCCTGACGTTCATGGCGAAATACAATGAGCGCGAGGGCAATTCCTGCCATATCCATCTCAGCGTCCGCTCCAAAGACGGCAAGCCGATCATGGCCGATGGTCAGGCGCTGTCCCGGCAGGGCGAGCACTTCGTCGCGGGCATGCTCGAGAGCCTGCGGGAGATGACCCTGTTCCTGGCGCCGAACATCAACTCCTACAAGCGCTATGTCCCGGGAAGCTTCGCACCGACGGCCGTCAGCTGGGGCCGGGACAACCGCACCTGCGCGCTGCGCCTGGTCGGGCATGGGCCGTCATTGCGGATCGAGAATCGCGTGCCCGGCGGCGACGTCAATCCATACCTGGCGCTGGCCGCGATGATCGCCGGCGGCATCCACGGCCTGGACAACGAACTGGAGCTGGAACCGGCCTTCGACGGCAACGCCTACGAGGCCGACAAACCGCGGGTGCCGGACACCCTGCGCGACGCGCGCGACCTGTTCGCCGGCAGCCGGATCGCTCAGGAGGCCTTCGGCGCCGACGTCGTAGAGCACTACCTGAACATGGCGAACATCGAACTGCAGGCGTTCGACAGCGCCATCACGGACTGGGAACGCGTCCGCTGTTTCGAGCGGATGTGACCATGATGCACCGCCGCGTCAGGATCGACGCGGTGCAGATTCTTTTATTGGAACCACGAATGAACACGAATGAACACGAATGGCTGCCGCAGGGCTTTTATGGCTCCCGGGAGCTTCGCTGAAGTGCCTGCGCGAACGGAGGGTCCGTTTGAACCACAGATAGACACAGATGAACACAGATAAGGTCAAAGCCCGCGATGCAATGAGATCGTGCACTCCCGGCACGGGATCAAGTGCCTTTGACTTTTATCTGTGTCCATCTGTGTTCATCTGTGGTTCCCATCCCGACTTCAGGACCACCAGGCCCTCAGCGAAGCTCCCGTAACCTCACGGGGCCCTGCGGCAGCATTCGTGTCCATTCGTGTTCATTCGTGGTTATCTTCAAACGAGTGGATCGGAGAGACATGTCGAATCAATTGCAGATTGTTACGCCGGTAGACGGCTCGGTGTACGCCGAGCGGCCGTTGGCTTCCGCGGACGAGGCGCGGGCCACGGTCGAGCGGGCGGAGAAGGCGCAGCGGGCGTGGCGTGAGACGCCAATGGCCGAGCGGCAGCGGATCCTTTCCGATGCGGTCGACCGGATGGTCGCCGAGAAGGAATCGATCGCCGAGGAGCTGGCCTGGACGATGGGACGGCCGGTGTCCGCGGGTGCCGGCGAGGTCGGCGGTTTCGAGGAACGCGCGCGCTACATGATCGAGGCCGCGCCCGAGGCGCTGAAGGATATCGTGCCGGCCGAGAAGGACGGGTTCCGGCGTTATGTCCGGCGCGAGCCCGTCGGCGTCGTCATGACGATCGCGCCCTGGAATTACCCCTACATGACCGCGGTGAATTCCATCTGGCCGGCGCTGGCGGCGGGCAATGCCGTGGTCCTGAAGCACGCGGCGCAGACGGTGCTGGCCGCCGAGCGCATGGCGCGCGTACTCGCCGACGCCGGCCTGCCCGACGGGCTATTCCAGGCGTTGCACATGGATCATGCGACCGCGGCGGTCGTGATGCAGGCAACGCCCGTGCGGATGGTGTGTTTCACCGGCTCCGTCGGCGGAGGTCATGCCGTCCAGCGCACGCTGGCCGAGGCCGACGGATTCCCCGGTGCCGGGCTGGAACTCGGGGGCAAAGATCCCGCCTATGTCCGCGCGGATGCCGATCTCGCGCACGCGGCGGCCGGCATCGCCGATGGCGGGTTTTTCAACTCGGGGCAATCCTGCTGCGGCATCGAGCGCGTGTACGTGCACGCATCGGTCTACGATGAATTCGTCGAACGCCTGTGCACCGAGGTGCGCGGCCTGAAGCTCGGTAACCCATTGGAACCGGCTACGACCCTCGGTCCGCTGGTCAAGGCGGAGGCTGCGGATTTCGCCCGCGGACAGGTGAATGACGCCGTCGCGGCCGGCGCGCGCGCGCTGATCGATCCGGCCGAGTTCGCCGCGGACGGCGGCGCCTACATGGCCCCGCAGGTGGTCGTCGATGTGGACCACTCCATGCGCGTAATGACCGAGGAGACCTTCGGCCCGGTCGTCGGCGTGATGAAGGTCAACGACGACGATGAAGCCGTCGACCTGATGAACGACAGCGATTATGGCCTCACCGCGGCCATCTGGACGAGCGATGTCGATGCCGCCGACCGCCTCGGCCAGCGGATCGAGACCGGTACCGTCTACATGAACCGCTGCGACTATCTCGACCCGGCGCTCGCCTGGACCGGCGTCAAACACACGGGACGCGGCTGCACGCTGTCGGTGGTCGGTTACGAATCGCTGACGCGGCCCAAGAGCTTTCATCTGCGCCTGAACACCTGAGGAACCCGTCATGAATTCATTCGATCCCGCACAAGTAACCGCCAACTGGGGCTTCCCGACCGACATCAAGGTCGGCCCCGGTCGGCTGTCGGAACTTCCGGAAATCTGCCGTGAACTCGGCTTCGAGCGGCCGCTGCTCGTCACCGACCCCGGCGTGAAGGATCTGCCGATGATCGGCGAGACCATGGACGCCCTCAAAAACGCGGGCCTGCCGGCAGCGATGTTCGCCGACATCCGGGGCAACCCGAACGGGGCCAACGTCGATGCCGGCGTCGAGGTCTTCCGCTCGGGCAACCACGACAGCGTGATCGCCTTCGGCGGCGGCAGTGCGCTCGATGCGGCCAAGGCGATCGCACTGATGGTCGGCCAGGACCGGCCGATCTGGGACTTCGAGGACATTGGCGACAACTGGAAGCGCGCCAACGCCGACGGCATCGCCCCCTGTGTCGCGATCCCGACAACCGCCGGCACCGGTTCCGAGGTCGGCCGCGCGTCGGTCATCACCAATGACGAAACCCACCGCAAGATGATCATCTTCCACCCGCGCATGCTGCCCGCGGCGGTGATCCTCGACCCGGAGACGACGGTCGGCCTGCCGCCGCAGATCACGGCCGCGACCGGGATGGATGCCCTGAGTCACTGCTTCGAGGCCTGGTGCGCACCGGGCTTCCATCCGATGGCGGATGGCATCGCGCTCGAAGGCCTGCGCCTGATCGGCACCGCCCTGCCCCGCGCCTATGACGATGGCAAGGATATCGAGGCGCGCACGCACATGCTGGCCGCCGCCAGCATGGGATCGACGGCATTCCAGAAGGGGCTGGGCGCGGTCCACGCGATCTCGCACCCGGTCGGCGCGATCTACCACACCCATCATGGGCTGACGAATGCGGTCATGCTGCCGTACGTGATGCGCTTCAACCACGCGGCGATCGCCGATCGCATGGGGCCTGTCGCGCAGGCACTCGGGCTGCTCGATACCTCGTTTGATGCCGTCTTCAACTGGGTGCTGCAGTTCCGCGAACGCCTCGGGGTGCCGCATACGCTGGCGGACCTGGGGGTGGACGACAATCGCGCCGACGAAATCGGCCGGCTCGGCGAGATCGACCCGCCGGCGGCGAAAAATCCGGTACCCGTGAAGGCCGCGGACCTGGAGGGCATCTTCGTCAATGCCGTGAACGGCCGGCTCTGACCCGAAGAATGCCGCCGCACGGCGCCGTGTAGCCCGGATGGAGCGAAGCGGAATCCGGGTTGTTGGTCCGGGCGCTCCCCGGATTCCGCTTTCGCTCCATCCGGGCTACGACTTGAAGACTCCACACGCCGGGCTTGCGTGGTCGGGTCAACCGGCGGCGAAGGCCCCCGCATGGGCCGCAGTCGTCACGCCCATCGTCCCGCTGATCACCAGCCGCACGGCCAACAAGGTCAGGACGACCGCCAGGACCCGATGGAAACGCGCGTCGCCCATCCGGCCGAGCGCGAGGCGGCCGAGCCAGGTGCCGACGAAGGCCGCCACGAACATCGCGGCGATGAACGGCAACCATGGGGCGAATGCGAAGCCCATGACCCCGAATGCAGCGATCTTGAGGGCATGCTGCAACAGCATGCAGGCCGAGAACGTCGCCATGTGGGCATGCCGCTCCAGCCGGAGGGCGCCGAGCAGCGCGGCCACGAACGGGCCGGTGGCGCCGACGAACAGCGTCAGCGCCCCGGTCACCGCGCCGCCCGCGCCGAGCACGGACAGGGAACGGCTGCGCAGCCGCGGGCGCGGACCCCAGGCCGTCCAGAGGATGAAGATGCCGAGCGCAAGTTCGAGCCACGCCTCCGGCAGGCGCACGAACAGGCTGGCGCCGATAGCGGTGCCGATCAGCCCGCCGCCGGTGAAGGCCAGCAGCAATGGCCAGCGAATGTGCCGGATCAGCAAGCCTGTCCGCAACCCGTTGGATCCGGCCTGCAGGACGCCGTGCACCGGGATGACCGCGGCCACCGGCAGGAATACGGGCAGTACGCCCAACAGCAGCACGCCGCCGCCGGCCCCGAACGCCGTGGTCACGAACGCGCCCAGCACGCCCGCCAGCAGCAGGATCGCCGCCCCCCAGACGGGGATGCCCGGCAACAGCGCCATGAGCCCCGGTTCAGTCATCGGGGCAGTGCGGAGTCGATGCCGCTATCGCGGCGGGAATCTGGCGGGGAAATCATGCCCCGCGCACACTGGCGCGGGGCATGGTCATACGGACTGCATCCGTTCAGAGATTGCCCATGCGGGCATTTTCACTCGGATCGGTAAGAAACTTCGAGATGTCCTCGCCCAGCGTGCGCACGTCGCGGCCAAGGATGTCGCAGGTCCCCTTGAACACCGCGAAGGCACCGCCACCGGAGATGCGCCGTGCACGCAGGCTGCCCAGCGATGCACCGTTTTCGGTCAGATCGGCCTCGATGGTAACGGCCTTGCCGCCCGAGAAGGCACCGCCGCCCGGCGCGTAGATATCGGTGATCCGCACGTCCAGGACCTTGCCGGAGGTTCCATTGACCGGCCCGTTACTCGGCACGATCTCGATGTTGCGTGCGGCACTGAATTCGGTGATGAACTGTTGCAGCTTGTCCTGCAGACGACACTCGTCGAGTACCGCGTCCCGGACCTCGGCACTATCCGCGAATTCAATGGGCGTCTTGAGCGTGACCTGCTGGCTCGGGTAATCCGCGGTCGACATTTCCGCCTCGGCTTCCGGCTCGGCACCGCGGTTCTTGGCACAGGCCCCGAGGACGAGCGCGAGCGACAGTAGACCGAACAGTGAAAGTTTCCTCAGCATCGAAATCACTCCTTGTTGTTGATCGGCTCCGGGTGGCCCACGGGTACAATCCCCAGCGGCCGCCTCCCCGCTTGCCGAGAGTAGGGGCACCCGCCCGGGAGTGCAAGAAAACGCGCACGTTTTGGACCCGGACCACCATTAACGGAGACAATGCCGCCTACGTCGGCTGGACTGGAGTACCCGACCCATGGACGCGCCCGCGTTGCTGCACAATCCTGTCGTACTGATCGTCGCCGCGCTGGCGGCGCTGTTGCTGATCTGGCTACTGTTCCGCGCAGCGCGCCGGCGGAACGCACCACTGCCGTATGTCCGCCGCCAGGCCCTGCTGGCGGCCCCGGAGCGGGCCCTGTTGTCCGGACTTCGGCAGGCCGCTGGGGAGCAGGCGATCGTGCTGTTCAAGGTCCCGCTGCGCAACGCGCTCGCACCGCGACGGACACTGCGGCGTCGGCAGCAGCGCAAGGCGCTTGCCCGGCTGGGCGATCGCCGCTTCGATTTCCTGTTGTGCGCGCCGGACGACACCAGACCCCTGGTGGCGATCATGATCGAGGGGGAGACGGGCAAGCGCCACCGGAAATCGCGCCAATTCTTCGACGATGTCTGCGCCGCGGCGGGTCTCGGTCTGCTGCGGCTTGATCCGGAACAACGTCACTCCGTGGAGGCGTTGCACGACGCACTCCGGAGCTGGCTTGAGCCAGCGCCCAGCGATCCCAGGGCCGACCCCCTGCTCGAGGGCCGCCAGGAACCGATCCTGGACCTGCCGGAAGACGACTGATCCTGGTCCGCCGGAAGCCCACGGTCTGTCGCTCAGAATCCGATAATCACCGGCTCGACGAGACGCTCGAAATCGCTCCACGGCACATACATGACTTCCGTGTGCGTGCCGGCATTGAAAGCGATCTCATCACTGGCCGAGAGATGTCGCGATACGAACGTCTCCATACCAAACAGATTGCCGAATGGCGGCATCGCGCCGACCTCGCAGTCGGGGAACGCGCGGCGGAACTCCGCCTCACTTGCCAGCGACACATTCCCGGCCCCCAGTGATCGCGCCAGGCCCTCAAGGTCGACCTGGTCCGTCGCCGGCAGCACGGCCAGCGCCAACCGATCATCGACGCTGATCGTGACCACCTTCGCGAAATGACGGCCCGGTACATGGGCCTCGGCCGCGATTTCCTGGGCGGTGTATGCGGCGGGATGCTTTGCCAGCCGATAATGCACGTCGTTCTCGTCGAGAAAACGCCTGATCCGTTGCACGGTCATCACTGCTCTCCGGGTGGGCCATGGCCCCTTCATCCGGAGCATAGTCCGGGATCCGGCATCACGGAATCGTCACGCCGCAAATCGACAGGGCGGACCACATCACCCGATCAGGCCGCATGCCCCTCAGCGAGATAACCACCAGGATGCATCTGCTGCCAGCGCCAGGCATCCGCGCAGATCCGGTCGATACCGTACTCCGCCGTCCAGCCCATCAACTCACGCGCGAGGGCCGGGTCGGCGTAACAGGAGGCGACGTCCCCCGGGCGCCGCGGACCGATCACATACGGTACTGCGCAGCCACTGGCGCGCTCGAAGGCCCGGATGATCTCCAGCACGGAATACCCGCGGCCGGTTCCGAGGTTCATGGTCAGGACACCCCCACCGGCATAGTCGCCATCGGGATGCAACAGCGTATCCAGCGCGGCGATATGGCCGCGCGCGAGATCGACGACATGGATGTAGTCCCGTACGCCGGTACCGTCCGCCGTCGCGTAATCGTCGCCGTGCACCTGGACCCGGTCGAGTTGCCCCGCCGCCACCTGGCTGACGAACGGCAAAAGATTGTTCGGAATATCGTGCGGCGATTCCCCAAGCAGGCCGCTGGGATGGGCCCCGCCCGGGTTGAAATAGCGCAACAACGCCACGCGCAGCGCGGGCACCGCCTGCTGGAGATCACGCAGCATTTCCTCATTCACGAGCTTCGTGCGCCCGTACGGATTGGTTACCGACACCGGGGCATCCTCAGCCACCGGCACCCGTTCGGGAACGCCGTAGACGGTAGCCGATGAACTGAATACGAAGGTCCTGACACCCGCATCCACCATGATCTGGCAGAGCGTGATCAGACCACCGATGTTGTTGTCGAAATACCGCAGCGGCAGCGTCACGGACTCGCCGACCGCCTTGAGCGCGGCGAAGTGAAATACCGCGTCCACCACCTCAGTAGCGAAGATATCCGCCAGCGCATCGCGATCGCGTATATCGGCCGGGTAGAACGTCAGGGTGCGCCCGGCGATCACCTCGACCGCGCGCAGCGCGGCCAGTGAGCCATTGCAGAGATTATCGACCACCACGACCTCATGCCCTGCCTGAAGCAGTTCAACACAGGTGTGGCTCCCAATGTACCCAGCGCCACCGGTCACGAGAATGCGCATACTCCCCCTGCCCGCACCGCGGGTATATGATGCCGGCTACTCGTTTCGAGTATCCGTGCAGGCTATCTTCATAGACCGTCAGGGACTCCCCCGCAAGGTGGCCCCGGATAAACGTTCCCCATCCCGACAAAAGCCCGCGCCCCGACTATACTCAGCCACGCGTCATCGCGCCCACCCCGTGCCGGAGAACCGTGGGTGCGGGACCATACTTTGAGATCGACCGGCATTTATCTGGGATATACATCCATGATCTGGCTTTTCTGGCTTTGTGCAGTGCTGTTCGCATGGGTGTATTTCGGTTACCCGGTAGTCCTGGCCCTGGGGTCGCGTGCACGCGCACCGGCCCATGGAGATCCAGACCACCGCCCGACCGTCACGGTAATCATCGCGGCCTGTAACGAGACACGCTGGATCCGGGATCGAATCCGTAACGTGCTGGACGCCGATTACCCGCATGACCGGCTCCAGCTGATCGTGGTCTCAGACGGTTCCGATGACGGCACGACGGAAATCGCCCGGAGTATCGCGGACGAACGGCTGCTCGTACTCGAGGTCCAGCCTCGCGCCGGCAAGGCGAACGCGCTCAACCGGGCAATGCAGCATACAACCGGTGAAATCGTCGTATTCTCCGACGCGAACGTCCTGTTCGACGCCGACGGTATCGCCCGCCTCGCGGCACATTTCGCGGACCCCGCATGCGGCGCGGTCACCGGACGTGTCGAGCTCCAGGCGCTGGAATCCGGTGAACCTCTCGGTGAAGGAATCTATATGAAGCTGGAACGGTTCCTGCAGGCGGGCGAGTCCCGGATCGCAACAGTCGTCGGGACGGACGGCGCGATGTTCGCGGCACGGCGCTCACTCGTGCCCCAGCTGCCGCACAATCTGATCCTCGACGATTTCTTTATCGCGATCTGCATCGCCGGGGCCGGCCATCGGGTCCGTTACGAACCGGCGGCACGAGCCGTCGAACTCGTGCCCGCATCCGTAGAACAGGAATTCCGCCGAAAGGTACGCATCGCCGCGGGCTGTTTCCAGGTCCTGCCCCACCTCGAATTCCTGCGCCACCCATGGCGACAACCGCTACTGTGGGGCCTGTTCGTTTCCCACAAACTGCTGCGCTGGCTTACACCGGCATTCATGCTGGGCATGCTGGTCACAAGCGCAATGCTCGCGGACGCCCCGTTCTGGCTTGCCATGTTTGCCGCGCAGGTGGTCTTCTACGGCCTCGCACTGGTCGGCTGGCGCGCCCCCGCGGTCCGGCGTTTCGCGGTGGTGTATGTGCCGTATTACTTCACTGCAGTGAACATCGCCTTCGCACTGGGGCTTCTGCGTTGGCTGCGGGGCGGGCAGAGTGCGACGTGGCAGCGTGTAGATCGAGGTGATGTACCCAGTCGCTGACGCCAGTACCCCGGGGGTTCAGGTGGCTGCCGGACGTCTGTGCTTGACGGCATCGAGGTAGCGGTCATGTGCCCGCCGGATGACGCCAAGCGGTGCCGGGGGATAATGCTGCCCAATCTTTTCCTGTTCGATGCCCGGCAGTACATGGCCGTCGATGATGGCATCGATCACCTCGGCAAACCCCTCGGAACCCGCCCGAGTGATGCGCGCCATCGCCTGACCGAAATCCTCCCCGGGAACGAGCTGCACGCGACGCTGCAGCAGGACCTCGCCGCCGTCGACCCGACTCGATACCCGATGGATCGTGTACCCGACGTGATCAAAATCCCCCGCCGCCAACGTCCAGATCGGACAATCCGAGCCTCGATAGAGCGGTGATATCCCGGGGTGGCGATTAAGGGCACCAAAGCGGGGAATCGTGTACAGCTCGCGCCGCAGTACCGGCGCACCGGCAACCAGGATGTAGTCAGGTTCCATTGACCGCAGAAACGCGAGAGCACGGCGGTCATGCAGATCATCCGTCTCATGCACGGGTACGGTCGCGTGCATGCGGGCGATGGTCTCTGCATCGATCTCGGGAAACGGGACGTGTTCCGGGGCCTGATAGCGAGAACGGAAAATGCGTGCCGCCAACAGGCCGACGACATAACCCAGCCCGTGATCCCGCCGCAGGCGACGCAACACCGTTACCTGATTGCGCAGGGGACGCCCATAGGCATTGAGAACGGCCACTTCCCGACCGCGCTCCAGGAGATGGCTGACCAGAAACCATGCCTCGGGCAGATTGCCCGTGGTGACCACGACGAAACGCCCGCTCGGCAGGCCTTCCGGGTGCACGTTCACGCCCTGTACGTTCATGCCCCGCTCTCGACACCAACGCTTGCACGCCGCTCCGCCTGCGGCACGCCTTCGGCCCGCGTGGCTTGCGACCACCACGCCACGATTGCCCTCACGATCCGCTCCCCCGCATGACCATCCCACAATTCCGGGAAGCACGGATCCGGCGCGCGATCAGAAAGCACGGCCTCGATCCCCGCAACGATCGCCTCGGTACGATTGCCGACGAGACGGTTCGTGCCCTGTTCGAGCGTAATCGGGCGTTCGGTATTGTCACGCAGTGTCAGACAGGGTACGCCGAGAATCGTGGTTTCCTCCTGTATACCTCCGCTATCGGTGAGCACGAGCCGTGCATGGGCGACAAGATTCATGAAATCCAGGTAGCCGGCCGGCTCAATCAGCCGGATGCCATTCTCCCGCGAAAACAAACCGTCCAGGCCGAATTCCGATATTCGCGCCCGCGCCCGCGGGTGGACCGGGAAAATCACCGGCATGGATTCACCGAGCTTCGCCAGGGCGGATCCGATCGCGTGCAGCGTTTCCGCGACGTCGACATTGCCGGGTCGGTGCAGTGTGACGACGGCATATGGGATCGGTTGTCCAGCGCCGTCGAGCAGTTCATGCAAGCCGAGGGTGGGACGGGACAGAGCCTTTTCCCGGTGATGCAGTAGTGAATCGATCATCACATTGCCGACCCGATGGATCGCGGCTGGATCGATACCTTCCCGGCGCAGGCACGCATCGGCGATCCGATCAGTAGTGAACAGAAGATCGACAATCGCGTCGGTCGCGCGGCGATTGATCTCTTCGGGCATGGACATGTCGCCGCTGCGGAGCCCCGCCTCGACATGGGCAACCGGGATTCCGAGTTTTCGGGCGTCCAGGGCGCAGGCGAGGGTCGAATTGACATCACCGACGACGATCACGAGATCAGGCTGATACGATTCCAGGACGGGCTCAAACGCCTCCATGATGCGGGCCGTCTGGCGGGCATGTGACCCGGACCCGACACCCAGATTCACGTCCGGGCGGGGCAGCCCGAGCTCTTCGAAGAACAGCTCGGAGAGCGCGCGATCGTAATGCTGCCCCGTGTGCACTAGCAGCTGCTCGAAGGCCACGGGTCCACCGCGCGCAACCTCGGCATCGACCGCAGCCATGATCGGCGCGACCTTCATGTAATTCGGCCGTGCTCCCACAACGTGCAAGAGCCTGCACGGGCGATCTTGCGCGGGATCACGACCACTTGATTCAGTGTTCACGCAGGTGTTCCTTTGTCGTCGTAACACGCAGTTTCGGCATCAGTTCCGCGTAGACGTCCCGCAATCGCGTGCAGCGCGCATCGACTGACAGCTCGGTAGCGGCATGCAGTCGGGCGCCCGTACCCAGGCGCCTGGCGAGCGTGTTGTCACTGAGGACACGCAGCATCGCCGCCGCCAGTGCCGCGGGATCTTCCGGAGGTACCAACACCCCGGCAACGCCGTCGGGCACGACTTCGGGCGTACCGCCAACCGCCGTGGCCACCAGCGGCCGCCCGAGCGCCATCGCTTCCAGGGCCACATTGGCGATCCCTTCAGAGCGGGACGGCAAAACCACCAGATCCGCGGCCATGAGGTAATCGCCCGGCATCGTCGTGTGGCCGACGAGATGTACACGATGTTGCAGATGCAATCGGCGCACGCGCTCTGCAAGCCGAGTACGTTCGGGTCCATCGCCAATCAACGCGACATGCAAACACTGACCAGGCGGATCCGTATTGAGTGCGAGCGCATCGATCAGTACATCGAGGCCCTTCTCCGGACTGAGCCGCCCGACTGCAACGACCAGACGATCATCCGTTCTGAGCCCGAGCATCTGCCGGACGTCCACACTCCCCGGTAAAGACATCTTCGTAGGGCTCGCCACGTCGACAGCATTATGGATAACTCGCGTCCGCCGACGCACCAGACGCGCAAGCACTCCCCGTCGTTGCGCCTCAGCGACCAGCACGATCCGGTGGGCCACCACCCGGACGATCTGTTCGGTCAAGTGGTAGCACCGCACGCGCCAGTTCTCGGCTGTTACCCCGTGACAGAAACAGACCCACGGCAGTCCGCGGCGCAGACGCAGCCATGCACACATCGCGGCCGGCTTGAAGCCGTGAGACTGAACCAGGTCGATTCCCTCGCGACGCACGATCGCATCCAGCGCCCGCGCAAGGCCGATATACCCGCGCCCCCGCTGGTTGACGAACTCCATGCGGATCCCCGCGGCGGCGGCGGCTTCAGAAAACGCACGCACGTTCGGATCCGTCTCGCCCTTGCAGAAATTCACGAGATAGAACTCGATATCCCTGCCTTGCATATGGCGAATGAACTGCACGCAACCTTTGACCGGCCCTGCCTCGATCGTTGCGGCCGCCACGAGGACCAGAACCCGCAACGGGCGCCGCGGCCCCGTGGTTTCGGCATCAGCCGATGGTCTCTCGGGTTTCGCCTCCGATCCGGGGAGTACCAGCGATGGATAAGGCCGTGAATCCTCTGACACGTTTTTGACACTCATTTTCCCATCCCGCTCCGAGCCCAAACGCCCGCACTCCCGCCCAGGGATTGCCAACCGCCGTACAACAATCCCAACGCCAGACCTCGACGACCATTCCGCAGCACATCCAAAACCGTCAGTGCGGTCCGTGGATCGTCCTTCCATCGGACGTACTGGTATCCAGAAAAGAATAGTCGATACTCGGAAACTCCGCCGACGTTTTCGGGCGGCCCCAGCCCGACTCATTCACCTTTTACTCACGCTCCAGTTCCACTATCAACGATCCATTTATACGCATGAAATGCTTCCGCATAACCGCTTGCGGCTCCACATTCCACACCGCGAACCCGCATCAATCCGTCAAACGTCTCTCTCGAAAACCACATATGGTCATGCTGGCTCGCAAAACTATCCATGAGCGTATCGACTTTTTCTGACCGTTGCTTTTCAGTAATCGGTACATAACAGTTGGGCCGTCCCAGATCACCATCATATTTCGGCACTTCGTATTCAAGCACCCAATGACTCCGGAACGTATTCCAGGTCAGTTCTGATACCGTTCGATGGTCTTGATGGCGATCTTCCCGATAGTGGGTAAAGATCAAATCCGGATCGATCGCGCGCTTGAGCGTCTCGAAACGCTCCTTGATCGCGGGACCGTCCCATGGAAAGAAACCATCACGAAACGATTCGATCGTGACCTGCGCCTCGGCGGCCCCTGCGAGGATACGGCCGGCCGCCGCTCGGGCCTCGGCCTCACGCCGCTCGTCCGCGCTGAAGACCACCCAGTGCACGACCACTTCGGGATCGGCCTCGAGCAGGGACAGTACGGTGGCACCGCAGCCGATCTCGATGTCATCACTGTGCGCACCGAGACAGAGGATAGTGCGTGGACCCGCGGTCAGACCCAGCATGGATTCGTCTCCGCTGTGCCAATCCGGTGGCCGGAGATCCATTGCGGTACACGCCGAGCGCCGCCGGACTGGAAGTCGGACTTACGTGGGCGCTTGGCGCGGGCGCCAGTGCTGCATCTCCGTGGCACTGCCTCAGCCTGCCGCATTGACGAGGTTCAGGCCGTTACCGCTGCGTACCGGTGCATGACGCCAGACCTCCCAGGGACGGGCGTCGCTGTCGTACAGAGCATCGAAATGTTTCTTGTCCTTGAAGGTATCCATCGCCTTCCAGAAGCCGTCGTACTCGAGGCACATCAGCTTGCCTTCATCGATCAGACGATGGAACGGTTCTTCAACCATCTCTTCGCCCTCACGGATGTAGTCGAAGATCTCGTTTCTCAGCACGAAAAATCCGCCATTTATGCGGATGTTCGTATGCAGATACTCGATATCGGTTACAAGACCGTTTCCGTCCGTGCGGACGCCAGAAAGGCTGTTCGGAGGCCGAACCGCAACGAAACAGGCAACGGCGTTTGATCGCCGAAAGCGCTCTACGTAATTATCAAGCGGCAGATCGCTGAGTCCGTCACTGTAATTGGCAAGGAATATTTCATCGTCGGCTACCCAGTCTTTCACGCGCAGAAGACGCTGGCCGATGTTGGTCGTGAGCCCGGTATCAACGAACGTCACGCGCCAGCGCTGGATATCCTCGCCGTGGAGCTGGATGCTTCGTCCGCCGTCACCGAGCGTGAAATCGTTCGACAACGCATCATCATAGTTCAGAAAAAACTCCTTGATTGTCCGGCCCTGATACCCAAGACAGAGAATGAACTGCTCATGCCCATAATGCGCGTAGTAACGCATCAGGTGCCAAAGCAGCGGTCGATCACCCACGGGCGCAAGCGGTTTCGGGATTGTCTCGGAAAATTCGCGCAGACGGGTTCCGAAACCGCCGCAGAACAATACGACTTTCATTTCGCTATTTCTCCCCCGGCTGTGGCGATGATCGCCGCGGCACCGGTCGGTTGTAACAGGGCGTCCTGTTCGGCCCGCAGGCGATCGCTGATCCGCCCCGCCGGCCGCTCCACATCGGCGTACCGAATCGCCATATCGCGCGGAATATCCCTTTTCAATACGCCATCCAGCGAACAGCCCATCGGCAGCAGATCGCCCTCGCGGGCCTTGCCATAGTCCTCCAGCAGCGCGTAGCAGCAGTAACCACCGATACCGTCAAGCAATTCGCCCGCACGCAGATCCCGCTTGGCCACCGCGATTGCATCGGCTCGCGGCGGGCCAAGCGGGGTCACCGCTGCGTCACCGAACAGGGCGGCCCGCGCGACCGTATTCGCCACCTCGAATTGCGGAAGATGGAAGGGTGTATAGAACACGTACAGAGGTCCGTCACCCATTTTCATGTACCGCAGATACTCGGCGCGAACGGGGTCATCGGTACAGCCAAGAACGAAGGCGCCGTTGCCGTGTTTCACGCCCAGCAGGAAGTCGACCATGCCCCCCGACGGGACACGGCCAGCGAACCAGGCCGGCGCCTCGTGCACGTCATCAAGCGCCGGCCCGAACATCCCGCGCTGCCCCACTCCGAATCCAGTGGCATTGGCCAGCACTGCCAGCTCCATCGACAGCTTGGTCCCATCGACAAAGGACGTGACCGCCTGCGGGTTCTGGTTGTGGCACCGCGCGAACTCGGCCTGAGTGGCGGGTGTTCGGTATCGATCATAAAGCCCCTTGAGATTGCCGGCGACGACCACCTGCAGACCGATCGAGCGCACCTGGCGGATGAGGTTCATGGCCACGCCGGGTTCGTCGCCGTCGGTATCGGTAAAAACAACGCCGGCGGCATCGGCATAGTGGCGAAGGATCGGCCCGAGGGTCGCGTCCAGCTCCGCGTTGACGAGAACAACGTGTTTGCCGTGACGAATCGATTCGAGTGCGACGCGCGCCCCATGGTCGATCGTTCCGGTCGACTCCAGCACGACGTCCACTTCGGGACATTCCCACAGCGCGGCGGGGTCGACCGTGACGGCGTACGCTTTCTCGGCAATCGCGCGCGTAAGCTGGCTTGCATCGCGAATCCGTCGCGGATGAGTCACCCCGGCCAGGGCGTAAGCGGCCTCGGCGTTGGCGACGTTGCGGTTGGCGATCGCGACCAGCCTCAGCCCGGGTACGGCGGTGACAATCTGATGGGCGATGCGCGAGCCACTGAAGCCGGCGCCGACGAGGCCGACGCGGACCGGGGTATGCCGGGCGGCGCAGTCGGCGAGAGCCCGATCGATGATCATCATCGGTTACGCGGCTCCACCGGCTGCAGCGACCTGGTGGCGCCAGCGCAGCGTGTCGTCCAGGTCACCGGCGGCGAGGCGCTGCTGCAACTGGGCGATGCGCTTATAGCGACTCCCCTCGTAATCGTCACGATCGAGACCGATGCGCCGGTATCCCTCGTACAGTTCGAGGATTCCGTCATGTGCCGTCCACTGGGGTACATATGCCGGGAAGGCTTGAGCGAAGCGCGCGAAACTGACTCGATAGTTACGCTGGTCGGGACCGGCACCCTCGGCGAAACCCAGTTCACATTCGGGCACGACGTCGCGAACCATCTCGGCCAGTTCCCGGATGCGGTAGTTCTCGCGATCCGCCCCGATGTTGAAGGCACGGTTGTGTATCGCCTCACGGGGCGCCTCGAGCACGGCGAGAACCGACCGTGAAATATCGGCGATATGCACCAGTGGTCGCCAGGGAGAACCGTCGCTCTTCATCAATACCTGGCCGGTTGTATAGGCCCAGGCGGTCAGATTGTTGATGACGACATCAAAGCGGATGCGCGGCGACAGGCCATAGGCGGTCGCGTTACGCATGAACACTGGACTGAAATTGTCCGTCGCCATCCCCGTGACTTCCTGCTCGACCAGCACCTTGGATTTCGCATACGCGGTAACCGGGTTGAACGCCGCGGTCTCGTCGAGTGGCGCGTCTCCACCGGAGGCGCCATACATGCTGCAGGAAGAGGCGAAGACGAACCGCCCGACACCGCAGTCACGCGCGAGTTCGGCAACGCGCACCGAGGCCCGGTAGTTGATATCCCATGTCCATTCCGGGTTCAGATCCCCCAGCATGTCATTCGACAGCGCTGCGAGATGAACGACCGCATCGATCCCCTCGAGATCGCCCGCCTCGATATCTCGGACGTCCTTGATGAGCTCGCGTGGTGGCAACGGCGACATCTCGCCGTAGGTGCTGGCGCGATAGAGATCGCTGTCGAGGCCGGTGACTTCGTGCCCCGCATTGACCAGTATGGGCACCATCACCGTTCCAATGAAACCTTTGTGTCCAGTAACAAGAACCCGCATACCGTTTCCCCCTGTTTCGGTTCGTTACCGTCAATGATCCGGTATATGATCGATCACGCGCGGCTCAGGGATCGGCACGACCCACTGGCCACCCCACTCCCGGATGAATGCCGTCTGGCGACGGACTTCCTCTTCGAGGTTCCACGGTAGTATCAGCACATAGTCGGGCCGCGCCTCGCGGATAGCCGAGGGATCCAGGATCGGGATCCGGGTACCCGGGGTATAACGCCCCTGTTTGTGCGGACTGCGGTCGACCGTAAAGTCGAGAAAATCAGTGCGGATGCCGCAGTAATTGAGCAGCGTGTTGCCCTTTCCCGGGGCGCCATAACCGACGATGCGTTTTCCATTCGATTTCGCGTCGATCAGGAACGAAAGCAGTCGCCGTTTGGTCTCGTGGACTTTTTCCCCGAAACCGGTGTAGGTCACCATATCCGTCAATCCGAATGCGCGCTCACGCTCGCGCAAGGCGTCGACGCGGTTGCCGACCGGGCGGCCGACATCTTCGCGATGGCGCGCGTAAATGCGCAACGAACCACCATGAGTCGGCAACTCCTCCACATCAAACAGCACCAATTCGTGCGCGGCGAATATGCGCTCGACTGTCGTAAGCGACAGATACGAAAAGTGCTCATGGTAGATCGTGTCGTACTGATTGTTCTTCATCAGCTGCAGCAGATGAGGAAACTCCATAGTGATCACGCCTTCCGGCGCAAGCAGTTCACGCATGCCGGCCACGAAATCATTGATATCCGGGACGTGCGCAAGGACGTTATTGCCGAGCAGCAGCTGCGGTCGGCCGTGATCGCGGGCGAAGGCCCGAGCAGTCTCGACGCCGAAGAATGCGACCGTGGTCGGCACGCGCTTATCCACGGCAACCCGGGCGACGTTCGCGGCCGGCTCGATGCCGTGCACCGGCACTCCGTCGTGCACGAAATGCTGCAGCAGGTAACCGTCGTTGCTCGCGATCTCCACCACGAGCGAACGCTGGCCAATGCCAAAGCGCTCCGTCATCGCATCGACATAGCGTCGGGCGTGCTCGATCCAGGAGTCCGAATACGAGGAGAAATAGGCGTAATCGGAGAAGATCTCATCCGGCGCCACGAATTCCTCTAGCTGGACCAGCCAGCAACCACCGCAGACGCGGGCGTGGAGCGGATAGAACGGCTCCATGCGATGCAGCGCCTGAGGCTCAATATGCGTCTGGCACAGAGGCGACAGGCCAAGATCGACAAAGGTGTGCTCGAGGCGTTCTCCACAAAAACGGCAATGCGCTACGTGCGCCGATACAGGCGGTTGTTTGACTGGTTCGAGGATTGCGGCCACTGCTTTTCTCCTGGCACGGACTGAAACCGCCCGTCACCGTTTGCGGTACTTTATATAGTCGGGAGCCTGCCCCTTTGCAACGCGGACATTCCGGGTTTCTCACCGCCGTCATACGCAGCCGCCGTGCCTGGAAGGTGCCCCCGAGCCACCTCGCCTCCGGGACACCAGCACCAGAGCCTCACGGACGGCTGGCGCTTGCTGCGCCCGCGGCCGGAACCGTGCCGCGTCGACAGGCCACGCAGCGGTTCGGCAGAATGGATCCACCGGCTCGGGAACGGGCCCTTTAAGACCCGGTCTTCGTTCAGACGCACTCGTCAGCGGGAAGAGCCACCTGCTTGCCGCCCCGGTGCATCCGGGGCACACTCGATACGACCGTCCAGCAATAAAGAACAACGGTGGGGGGCGGCTGGTAAGGAGATCGGGTTTTGGCCGCGCACCAACGCAAGTTCGCCGTCATTACCGGCGCCTCACAGGGAATCGGACGCGCATTCGCTCTCGCGCTTGGCCGCCGAGGCGGACACGTGCTCCTCGGGGCCCGGCACACAGAGGCGCTGGAGGCGGTAGCCGAGGAGGTTGCGCACGCGGGTGGCGAAGCCTTGACTCGCCACCTTGATCTGACCGACGCACAGTCGATCGGCGCCTTCACCGAGTTCATCGGTGACCGGTTGCCACGGCTCGACCTGCTGATCAACTGCGCCGGAGCATACGCCCGGGGCGGCATCGAAGAACTGACCGGGGAGCGTTTTGACGCCCTCTACCAGACCAACGTGCGCGGCCCGCTTGTCCTGACGCAGGCCTTGCTGCCGGCGCTGAAGGCCAGCCGCGGCGATATCGTATTCATGAACTCTTCGGCGATATTTGGCAGCGGCGCCGGCGTCGGTGGCTATGCCAGTACGCGGCACGCCTTGAAGGGTCTTACCGATGCGTTGCGGTCGGAGGTCAACGCCGACGGAGTCCGTGTACTGAGCGTCTATCCCGGCCGGACCAACACCCCGCTGCAGGAGGCCATCTTCGCCGCCGAGGGCCGGGACTACGACCCGGCGCGGCTCCTTCAACCCGAGGATGTGGTCAGCACCGTCCTGCATTGCATAGATTTGCCCGAGACGGCCGAAGTTACGGAACTGCAGATCCGCCCCCGCCTCAACCACCGCCGCTGAGCATCGGCACCGCGAGGAGCGGTCTGCGCCCCGCCTCCAGCGAGGTCTCCAGTCGCGCTGGGCCGTACTGCGACGCCCTTTGCACTTTCACTGCTTGCGCTCGGATGCCGGGGCATCCGCCGGTGCCAGCAAACCGGCCTCGGCGAGGGTCTCGGCAGCCTCTGCCAGCAATTCCATGGACAGACCGGAGCGGCGGGCGACATCCGATACCGGGCGCGAGCCGTCCGCCTGGTTCAGCATCCAGAGCATGGCGAGACGGAACTCGTCCGGTCCCCCGCTGCCCCCGAGTGCCCCGTAAAGCCCGCGTTTTCCAAGCTGCGGCTCGCCACAGGGGCTCAGGTTCACCCAGTACCGATCGGCCTCCAGATACTCGACGAAGCGCTGGCATGCCCGGAGCGCCCCCTGCAGCTGGGTCTCCGAAACAAAGTCGAGGTGGTCGGCCGAGGTGTGATATTCGGAATACTCGCCGAACGGCGTTCTCGAAAGGCGGCCGACCGCCAGGTCGAAGCCGGGGGCGCAATACTGGCGTTCATCATAGCCGAAAGGCGAGAACCCACGCTGCTCCCAGTCTTCCCCACCGTCGGCCAGGGCGAGCGCCGCCAACCGATCGATGCAACTGTCTTCCTGCTGGCTTCGCTTGTAGGTGAGTCCGCCGGGATCACCGAGCCCTGTCAGTACGAGGCCACCGAGAACCGAGTCCAGCCGATCCCGATTGAGCCAGAGCCAGCTCAATGAGCCGATGGTCCCCGGCACATACAGGGCCCGATAGCTGTAGCGTCGCGGGCGGCGGGACAGCCACTGGAACAGTCGCGTGAGCACAGCGATGCCCGAGAGGTTGTCGTTGCACATGGAGGGATGGCAAACGTGTGTCGAAAATACGATTTCCGTTTCACTCTCCCCCGGGAGCAGTACCTCGCCGAGCGTGAGCGCGCCGGCCTTGAGGTCGGCGTCGATACAGACCCGGTAGTCGCCATCCGGTATGCCCTGCCATTGATTATGCGTCAGGCAGAAGCCCCAGCGCTTCTGATAATAGGACGTGCGGTAGGGAATCCGGTCGGGGTGCTGCGGAAGAGTGTGCACGTGCGCCGCGAGCGCGCGCCGGCTCATGACGGTGTCGATCGGCGTGCTGTAATTGAGCACATGGAGATTGTGTTCGTGGAAATCGATCAGCCGGCGGCCCGATCCATCGGCGATGTACGCATCGCGGATATTCCATTCCGGAGGTATGGTCCAGTCGAACACGTCGGTCCCGCTGGGGATCTCGTGACGCTCCAGTTCGATTTCCCCGCCGAGGATGTCCAGCGTCGCGCGGACGCCATCGCCGGTGATACTGCGGCATATCGGATAGAGCCGGGTGATCAGCGGCATCATCCCGGACTGTGGTGCTCCGGCCGTCTCCTCGATTTCCGGACCGGTCATGGATCGATCTCATAGCCCTCGAACGAGTCTTTCAGAAAGGGCCAGGCCTCGTCCTTCCCGGAGACCTCGGCGACCGGCATGGGCCAGATTATGCCGATCCTCGGATCGTCATAACGCAAGCCACGCTCGGCATCGGGCTGGTAGGGATGGGAATGGTGGTAAATCAGCTCCGTCTGGTCCTGAAGCGTCTGAAAACCGTGGGCTACTCCCCTGGGGATCAGTACCGCATCACCGAGCCCCTCCACGAGTTCTACCAAAGCATGCTGCAGGAATGTGGGGGAACCGCGACGGCAATCCACCAGCACATCCAGCACCGCTCCCCGGACGCACTTGACCAGCTTCACCTCGGCCGCGGCACCGATCTGCAGGTGAAGGCCGCGGACCGAGCCGCGATGCTCGGTGTGCGAATGATTGAAATGGACGAAACCAGGCACGGGCAAGACCTCGGCCAACGCCTCGGTATCAAGGTAGCGAACAAACCACCCCCTGGCATCCCGCGCCGGTCGTGGACGCAGGCGGTAAGCCCCCGCGATGCCCAATGACTCAAGCTCGGGCATCGGCACGACCGGTATGGGCTTTGGCGGCCGGCGAATCGAAGACCTGCTCCCCGTTGCCGATACCGGGGAAGTCCTCGTGCAATTGCCGTGCGCGGAGCCATCGGACGATGAGTGACGCCTCCCGTGTCAGCCATGGGAAATCGTCGGGACCATCGAAGTTATCCACGAGCTGATCGAAGCCGATCACCATGACAACGTCCATACATCGGGCTTTTTATCGTGCACGAAACCGAACGAACGGATCAACAATACCGTACCGCTCCACGGATACCGCGGCCAGCAGTGAAACGGCCACCACCACTTCCGGGGCCCGCATTGACAAGACCGACGGTTACTACAATTGACAGACAAGTTCGATGCAATGCGGCCCCGGGGAGGGCATCGCATCAAGTGACTCGAAGTTCAGCTGGAAGTACCCTGCCTCGGACGCACAAGCCCGACGAGATCGGTTGCAAGCTTACCCCGACCCCAGTACATGAGATGGAACACGTGGGAGATCACGCGCGCCCGTTCGAGGGGGGCAAGACGATACTGCAATGCCCGGTACAGATACCCCGCATACAGGCGCCAGTGGGGGATGACGAAGTCGCTGGAGGTATTACCCCAGAAAGTCGCCTGACGGGTGCTGTCCGTCCGATCCCAACTACTCGCCTCCGCGTGCATGCGGCGATAGAACAGCGTCGGTTCCAGCGCGATAAATCGTCCCAGGAGCGTCAACTCCGCCATCATACGGATATCCGCGGCAGGCATGCGCCCATTGCCCATCAGTGAAGTCCGCGCGAGTGCATCACGCCGCATCAGCCCGAAAATCACGTTGGCCAGACCCACGCGCTCAAAAAACTGGCGAAACCGAACCGAGGGGCGTGGATCGTCGAGGTGAAGATTGTCGTTGTAGTCGGCGGTAACCGCCCCGTCAGCATCGATGATCCGCGTATGCCCATATGCAAGCACCGCTTCGGGATTGCTCTTGAGTGCCTGCAGACAAAGCGCGTGGAGTTCCGGTTCGATCAGATCGTCGGCATTCATCCAGCGGAAATACGGTGCTCGCGCGAGCGCAAAGGCGTGATTGTAGTTGCCGGCGGCGCCAAGGTTCCGCTCATTACACGAGTATCGGATCCGCCGATCACTGGATGCGAGATCGCGGACAATCTCGGAGGTGCGATCGGTCGACGCATTGTCACAGACGATCAGCTCGAAATCGTCAAATGTCTGATCCAGAACGGATCGCAGCGCGGATTCGACATATGGCTCGCCGTTATAGACCGGCATACCGACACTGATCGAAGGACGATCATCTCGACCCATCATGATGGATTCGCCTCCGGTTCACCCACGTGATGCCGACGCTGGTCGACGAGCCTAGCAATACGGACATACTGTTCATCGAGTTCTCTTCGCCGTCCCTCGACGGCATCGTCGATCAACCGATAGACGGCCGGCACCTGCCCGGCGAGCGCCCTCACCCCGGCAATGAGTCGATCGACCGTCATGTCGTCGAGGGCCAACAACGCCTCGGGAAGGCCAGTTGCCTCCATGACGTCGGCCGTCTTGCCCTGATAGCAGAGCGCAAATACGGGGCGGCCACAGGTCAATCCGAGTACGGTTCCATGAAAACGGGTCGGCACAAGCAGGTCGGCCGATCGCAGAATACCGAACAATTCATCCACGGATGCGGGCGCATACGTGGGCACGGCATCTCCCGCCCCGGTCTCACGCAATGCCGCAGAGATATCCTCAATCACGCGCTCGTCGCCCGGCTGCATCGCGTACAGGAACACGCTGTGGCCATCGCTGCGCAGACGTGCGACCGTTTCCGTCACGATCGCGACATAGCGTGAGTAACGCTCCGCATCCGCGTTCGGCCAGTAGCGGGGATCGTATACCGGCATCGGGTTGATACCGATCGTGCGCACCGTATCGCCCCGCATCCCGACGTCGGGGCGCAAGTTGAACGCCAGGTCCGGGTAGATGTACCCGCGCCACTTGCGGCGCTTCCCTTCCATCAGCTCTCTCGAAGCCGCATCGCGCCAGGAGACGTAGGCGGCCAGCCTGAGGGCGCTGCGCGACAGCAGTCGGCTCATACGCCCGGTCAACGGCCCCGCCCCGACACTGACGAATGCCACGGGGGTGCCGGCCAATCGGGACATCAGGGTCCACTTGAACAGGGTCCAGGGAAAACCGGATGCGCCACCGAAGTGGTCAAGGAACTGATTGGATCCGGTCACCATGACCAGATCAACGCGCCGCGCGAAGCGCCAGACACGAAGGAGGAATGCACACTCGCGGCTGATTCCCCGGAGCCTGCGCGCAATGCCACGAAGCGGGCGCACCGTGCGTGCGACCGCACCGTTCGGCCGTGGTCCCGATGCCCCCTGTGCGGCCCACTCCGTCGGCGGTACCGGCTCAGCCGATTGCATGGACGGGTCCTCGACCGCGTCGGATCGCGCGGCGAGCCGAACGGGGAATGCGGCCACGCCATGGCGCCGTGCGGAATCAGCGGGATCCATCGAGACGGCAATCGGGACAACGTCGGGCACGGCTTGCCGCAACCCCGCAAGTGTTGCTGCGATGATCGATTCGTCACCCAGATTGCGGTTGCCATAATGACCCAGCACCGCAATGACCGGTCCGCGCTCCCTGTTTTTTGCCACCACTGTCACCGTCTCCCGGCCGCGAGCCCGGTGTCGGTGCGATCGGAGTATCCCCATCGCCTCGCCGTTGGCATCGTGCCCACCGGTCGTCGCGGCTGTTCTCTGAGCCCCGGCGGGCGCCTGGGACCAGGGCCACTGCATCCCGGTGCCGTCTTCTTATAGGTGCGCCGCCAGGGCTTTGCAATGGCGCTGCAGCGGCTTTATCAACGACATTCGTCAAACCTGAGAAAGCGCCCTGGTCTCGAAGGGTACGGGCACGGAACCCCCCGTTCCGGGTAACGGTGCATGAAGGCGGCCAGGCGCCAGGCCGGATCGTGCCTCTTGAGGTAGCCCCCCGCAAAATATTTCTCGCGACCAGGCCCCGTAGTCGCGGATCCGACATCCGTCAATACTTTTTCAGAAAAATGTGAACGAGTCGGCGGATGGACGCACCGCCCGTCCGTAACCTGCGCTCAACAAGAAAGCGGTCCGTAAAAACGGTGCCGTTCGGAAGAATGAAATCCCTTTTCAATGAGGCTGTACCCGAGTGTGAGGGCACCGGGTCCACGGGGGTATGTTCGCGCCGATCGGCCCAACGGGCGATTCGGTATTGAGTGCGGGGAATCCAGCTTCCGGGTAACCGGAAGGAGAACGGCATGCAACCGGATCACCCGGAAACAGTTTTACACCGTACACAAAACCCACGTTCCATACTTCTCCTGCGTGTCGTCACACTGAGTGCGATGCTGGCCGTAACGACCGCCTGCATTGACGACAGTTCCGGCGACGAATCAACGTCCGGAAGTTCCGGCGGGTCCGCGACCGGGGACACCTCGACCGGGCAGTCCTCGACTGACGACTCTTCGACTGACGACTCTTCGACTGACGACTCTTCAACCGACGACTCTTCAACCGACGACTCTTCGACCGACGACTCTTCGACCGACGACTCTTCGACGGACGACTCTTCGGCGGACGACTCTTCGACCGACGATAGTGCGTCCAGCGTAGAAATCGATGTGTCTTTCAGCCCTGAAGACCAGAGCAGCGGTGTCTCCAACTCACGTACCGTCAGCTTCCAGACGTCCAAGGCGCTCGATTCCAGCAGCGTCGACTCCGACAGCTTCACCCTCGAGGGCCCCGACGGGGAAGTGTCCGGCGACGTCACCTATAGCGGGAATACGGCAGAACTGGTTCCCGCCAGCGACCTTACGCCGGGCGCGAACTACACCATGACCGTCACCACTGATGTCATGACGGAAGATGGTGTATCGATCGCCAATAACCACTATGCGAGTTTCACGACCGTCAGTGCCTCCGCACTGCCGCCGAAAATCGACCAATGGGAGCAGAAAATGGTCGACTACGGCCACCAGTGGGGTCAGGAACTGCAGCAGGAGACCGACTACGTCACGAAATTCAAGCTGCGCTACTACGATGCCCAGCGTGTTCATGAGCAGATCGGCGATTACCTCGGTGAGACCCAGCCTTGGCGATCCTATGGCCAGGAAGCCGAATCGGTCTATAAACAATACCTCGAAAACGCCGACTTTCGCGCTGCCGGATGGGAACGGTTCCCTCATGGACTCTACATGGACTGGAAGCGGACCGGCGACACCGAATCCCGGGACTATCTCGAACTGCTCCGGGATCGGCCACCATTCTCCTATCCGACCGGATGGGAAGATCAGTGGGCGGAACAAAGGTACTCGCGTGAGATCGCGTACTCGATCGAGAGCCAGATCATGGCTGAACGGGCCGGATACCCCCGCAAGTCGGACCGCCTCGCAACGCTGGTCGACCTGGCCCTCGGTCATATCGATATCTGGGTTACGAAAAATTACATCAACAGCAACCCTGATTGGCAGTTTGTCCAAGCTTTCATGACGGGGCTCACGGGCTCCGCGCTCATCGAATACCAAGAGCGTCAGGTCGAACGCGGTACGCCCGACTCCCGTATCCTTCCGGCGATCGAGCGTGTGGCCAGCTTCATCTGGGATGAGATGTGGGTCGCCAACGTCAACGGCACGGGCTACGGCGCATTCGAGTACGTCCAGCCGACCACAAGCGGCGTCGGGAGTGAATCTCCGGCACCGGACCTCAACCAGCTCATCGCACCCATGTTCGCCTGGCTTTACCTCAAGACCGGCGACGGTAAATGGCTGGAGCGTGGCGACGACATCTTCGCCGGCGGGGTTGAACTGGCCGACCTTGGCGCTGCCAAGCGATTCAACCAGAACTATCGGGCCAGCTTTCAGTTCGTCGAGTGGCGGACCGAAGCCGTGGAGCAACACGGCGCGCAGTGAGCAAAGCCGCCGGCCTCCGGTGCATCCGGAGGCCGGACCGGTCATCGCTGTTCCCGACGCGTTCGTCCAGAGAACTGTTGACCCATTCAATCCGCCGACGTAAAACGCCGGATTTCGCGTAAAACCCAAAAAGGAACCCGTCAGTCGACGACGCAGGGAAAGCGTGACAATTCAGCCAGAGGGGAAACCGTCTCCGTTTGCACGCACGGAGACATGGGTGTGCGGCCCACAAACTGTGGAGTCACATAATGCACCTTGGTTCCTCCGGCGACCGAACTCGCCGCACCCTACTTACCCGAATCACCCCTTTTTGTACCGGGATTGCACTCGCGACCCTGACCGCTTGCGGTGGTGGTGGCGACGGCAACGGCACCGAGACTTCAAGCGGCACATCCGCAACGGAGGCCAGCGATGGTCTCGAGCGCAACAGCGTGGTGAACACATCGAGCCAGCCGCCACAATTCGAGGCCTGGGAAGCGGATATGACCGAGTACGGTCACAAGTGGGGCCGTGCGCTGCAGAAGGAGACGAACTACCTCAGCAGATTCAAGCTGCGCTACTACGATGCACAGCGCGTTCATGAGCAGATCGCGAACTACCTTGGTGAGAATCAACCATGGCGTTCGTACGGTCAGGTGGCGGAAGCGACGTACAAAAAGTATCTGGAGAACGCTGATTTCCGGGCAGCGGGATGGGAGCGTTTCCCGCATGGACTGTTCATTGACGCCATCCGTAATGGTGATGACGAGTCGCAGGAATATCTTGCAAAACTGCGCGACGCTCCACCTTTTTCTTATCCGTCACAATCGGGCGGCGAGTGGAGCAAGCAGAAATACTCGCGTGAGGTCGCCTATTCGCTGGAAACGCAGATTCTCGCGGATCGGGTCGGCCACGAACGAAAAAGCGGTCGCATCCAGGGCCTCGCGGATCTGGCGCTCGGCCATATCTATATCTGGGTAGAGCGCGAATATATACATACCGATCGCAACTGGCAGTTCTTCCAGGCCTTCATGGGAGGCCTGACGGGTTCCGCATTGATCGCGCACTACGAACGTGCGGTGGAGGTCGGCAACCCCGATGCCCGGGTCCCGCCAGCCCTGAAGCGCCTCGGCAACTTCCTCTGGGATACGATGTGGGTCAGCGACGTCAACGGCAGCGGCTTCGGGGCGTTCAAGTACGTCGAGCCGACCACGACCGGGGTCGGCAGCAATGCGCCCGCCCCGGACCTGAATATGCTGATCGCGCCCATGTTCGGGTGGCTCTTCTACCACACGGGTGACGATCGTTGGCTGAAGCGCGGTGACGCGATTTTCGCGGGTGGCGTAGCCCTCGCGGATCTTGGCTCCGGGAAGCGCTTTAACCAGAACTATCGGTCCAGTTTCCAGTATGTTGACTGGCGTACACGTGGCGTCGAACGCCATGGAGGCTGAATTGTCCCGCGGAATGCGCTTCCGCGTGGCAAAACGACCGCTTTTGGACTACATTTTATCCCATTGCGGTGCTATTACCTGTCGTGCGGCCGGTGCCCATGGGGACGACAATGCCCACCAGAGAGAACGCTCTGACCAGCTGCCCATGGCTGCGCTGGTCTTCCCGACGTTGGCCGCACTGTTCATTGGCCCGGCCTCCTGACGAATGGACGTCCCGGAATGGACGGGAACCGGACCCCGACTTCCTCCAGGCAATACGAACATAATGAACATCCTGAATACCATAAGACTTACGCTTACCGACCTTCGTCAAACCGTGCATGTGCGATATGGCGGTGGCGTGCGCGGATACGCTGAATTTTTCTACATCAGCTTGTTGAGAACCAACACGTTCATAATCTTTGTAACGAAATCTACCGGATGTTCAGTCTATCTTCCCGATCCGGAATCACTGAGTTTCACCCGAAATGATCATAAACGACTGAACGAATTTCGTCAGAGCCGTGATTTGCCCAAAGAGTTTTACTGCGATCAAACTCATGATGCCCATGACTTCATTCTGGGTTTTTGGGAGGGAGAAGTTGCTTATATCCACTGGATCTTCCATGAGAATGCCAAGACACGATTCCTCAAAATTGGAGAAGATTGCGCGGAAATCGGCTATATGGTGACTTTGCCCGAATTCAGGGGAAACAAAATCTGTTCTCATGCACTGACTCACACCGTACAGGCCTTATGCTCTGAAGGTGTACGGAGCATATTTTGTGTTGTGCATGACAAGAATATCGCTTCCATCAAGGCCGTAAAGAGGGCCGGTTTTCGGGAGTCCGGAAAATCGAGAACGCTTGGCCCATTCAACATGAGGCACGATGTAACGTCAGAGGCAGTACAACGCTCCCGTCCAAGCGCCCAATGACCACCTCCCCGGCAAACGCCATTACGTGCCCGAAGGGCGTGACGGCATGGCGCGGCGCCCGCTTGTGGACTACATTTTCCCCCAATGCCGTGCGATGACCTGGCGTGCGGCCGGTGCCCATGGAAAAACAATGTCCACCAAACAGAGCGTTTTGACCGGTTGGCGATGGCTGCGCTGGTTGCCACCGACATTGGCTGCGCTGCTCATCGGCCTGGCCTGTACCGCGACTGAGCGGCCCCACCGACCACTGACGGTCACTGTTCCGGTCGCCGGCTGTGCGGCGGACGGTGGACGGGAGAATCGTCAAGAGGCCAATCCGAGCCCTGCCGATGGACCACCAGATCTGGCTGAGTGGGAGGCCGCGATGGTCGACTACGGTCGGCGCCGCGGCGATGACCTGCTCGGCGAAAGCAATTTCCAGGCGCAGCTCAACATGCAGTATTACGACGCCCAGCGGGTTTTCCTGCAGATTGCCGACTACACCGGCGATGACGACCCCTGGCAACGCTACGCGGATGCGGCTGAAAGCACCTACAAGACGTATCTCGAAAAAAACGACTTTCAGATCGCTGGTTATATGCGGTTCCCGCACGGCCTTTTCATGGACTGGCGACGCAACGGCGACGAGCAGTCCCGAGAGTATCTTTTTCGACTCCGGGAAACCGGGGCATTCGCGACTCCTGAAGACCCGGCGTACAACAGACTTTGGCGTGACTCACGCTATTCTCGCGAGATCGCTTACGCCATTGAAACCCAGGTTCTGGCCGAGCGCGCCGGTGCGCCGGCACAGACGTATCGGAAAGATCTCTATGTGGACATGGCCCTTGATCACATCGACGCCTGGCTGACCGGTGATTTTGGCCACAACGATGAACAGTGGCGCTTCTGTCAAGCATTCATGGCCGGCCTGACGGCCAGTGCGCTCATCGCATATGACGATCACCTCGAAAGCACCGGCCGCGATCGCGATCCACGCGTCCTTGCTCGAATCGAAACGCTTTCGGACTGGCTCTGGCAGACCATGTGGGTCGCCGGTGTCGGCGGTAGCCGTGGAGACTGGTATCCGCACGAGAGCTCAACGCTCGGCGCGTTCGAATATGTCCAGCCCTCAGTGGAGGGTGTCGGCTCCGAGGATCCCGCACCGGACCTCAATCTCCTCATCGCTCCGATGTACGGGTGGCTCTACGCGCAAACCGGCGCCGCCCGATTTCGCGACCGGGGCGACGCGGTGTTCGCCGGGGGCATCGCGATGGCCTCGCTCGAGCAGAACAAAATATTCAACCAGAACTTTCGGAGCAGTTTCGACTACGTTGAGTGGCGCCGACACGACGCCTCTGCCGTCGAGGACTGAAGCCGCGACGGAGTCAGGGCAACTCGCGGACATATTCGGTGCGGGGGTACAGTCGCGGGATGCCCCTTCGAGGGAGCCCCCGCGTGCCATAAAAATGGCGGATCGCTCGTGACTTCCAGATCCCTGTGGTGGCTACCGACCATACGCCTGCTGTCTCTGTTGGCTGCAATGACCCATTGGCTCCCGGCGGCAGTCGCGTCGCGAACGCCTCCGGATATCTGCCAGGGTCATGTAGAGATCTCGGCCTGCCGAATCGGTCCCGCTGAATTCGCGCACGCGACCAAAGACTGGGAGCGTCGACTCGAGAGACGGGGCCACCAGCTCGGTCGCCACTTCATTGAAACGGACTTGGCCAAGCTGAATGCCGAGCCGCGGGCGTGGTACTACGACTCCGAACGGGTATTTCTGCAGGCCGCCAACCATTTTGCTGATTCCGCCGGCACCTGGAACACCTACGCTCAGGCAGCCGAGGCGGCATACAAAGCTTACCTTCGGCCTGGATTCACCGTCCCGGGCTACGAGCGGTTTCCCCATGGCCTTGCTCTCGACTACCGTCGCAACGGTGACGAAGATTCATTGGCCACGCTGCGCGCGCTGCGTGATCGCGGCCCATTCGCGGACGTGCTGACGAACAGCAACGCCCGGCACTGGTACCGTCAAGCCTACAGCCGTGAAATCGCGTACATGATCGAAACGCATGTCATGGCCGAACGCAGCGGCCTCGACCGCCGGCCAGCCGCACTCGAGCGCTACGTCGATATGGCCCTGCAACACATCCGTGCATGGACTACCGGCCAGTACCGAACGGAGGACCCCCAATGGCGTTTCTGCCAAGCCTTTATGGCGGGTCTGACGGCCTCCGCCCTGATCGATTATCATGAGCTCACCGTCGACAACAAAGACGCGGATAAGCGTATTCCGAGAGCCGTGCGCGCACTCGCCGACCGATTGATCGACCATATGTGGGTCGTCAACCACGCCACGGATACCGTCACCACCCGCTTGCCCCGCCTCTACGGCTCATTCCGCTACGCAGTCCCCGCAGTCCCGGACGTCGGTGGCGACTCTCCCGCACCGGATCTGAATCTGCTCATCGCCCCCATGTACGCCTGGCTGTATCTTGAGACGGGGAAGCAGCACTATCGCACGGTCGGCGATATGGCCTTTGTCGCCGGAGTGGCACTAGCCTCTATCGACCGGCCGAAGGTATTCAATCAGAACTACCGGAACAGTTTTTCCTATCTGAGTTGGCGTGCAAGCGGCAACGAACGCTGGTCGGAATAGCACTCCCGCTTACTGCCATACGCCGGTGTCCCGCTCGGCGCTCGGCGTCCATCCGTACCGGGCCTTGTATGCGCGAGTGAAATAGGCGGCCGAACCGAACCCGCAGGCAACAGCGACCTCGTTCACGGGCAGATCGCCGTAGCGCAGCAGATGGCGGGCGCGCTCCAGCCGCAGCCGCAGGTACCAGCGCTGGGGTGGATCATCGAGGTGATGTTTGAATAACCGTTCCAGACGTCGCCGGCTCAGACCACAAGCCGCCGCCAGGGCGTCAAGCGACAGCGGATTCTCGATGTGGGCCTCCATCGTTTCGGTTACCCGGACCAGATCGGGATCCGAGGCGCCGACGCGCGTATCCGCCGCCATGCGCTGGTGCGCACCGGCGGATCGGATCTCGGTGTGCAGGAACTGATCGGCGACATCGGCGGCGACCGTACTCGAATGATGCAAGCCGATCAGGTACAGCATCAGGTCCATGCCGGCGGTGGCGCCCGAGCAGGTAAAGATCGGGCCGTCGATTTCATAGAGTGAGTCGCGGGCATCGATGTCCAGCCAGCGCTCCCGGAACGCCTCCAGCGTTTCCCAATGCAGCGTGACCCGGCGTCCGGAGAGCAGTCCCGCTTCGGCGAGCACGACCGTGCCTGTCTCGAAGCCCCCGAGCTCGGTCCCCTGTCGATAGAGCCGCTGCAGCCATCGATACAGCGGCCGTCCGGCGGCGGCCAGCGGATCGTAACTGGCGAGCACGCTCAGGCAGGGGAAGTGATCGATCGCCTCGATACCGGCCTCGGGCGCGATCGGGATTCCGTTACTGGCGGCCACCGGCTCACCATCCACCGAGAAGAAATGCCAGCTGTAGGCGGTATAGCCGAGCGTACGGTTGGCCCCGCGCAGCGGCTCGATGGCCGACAGCAGGCCGATCAGCGAGAACTTCGGCAGCAGCAGGAAGCCGATTCGCCGTGGGGATTCCTGTTCTTCTCGTTGCAGCATGGCCCCCTGCTCCGGGGATTAGGCTTGACTTATCCTGCCGATAAAAGAGAAGAAAAGACAAGAGTCCCTAAGCCAGGGCTTCTATGATGATTGCCGTTCCCGATGAGAAAGGAGGACCGCTCATGACCGCAACGGCGAGTCGCACCGAGGTCGCGAATGGCCGTCTCACGCTGGTGCTGCGCGACGGCTCGGTGCGCGAACTGCACCCGCTGTGGCTGCGCGAGCGCTGCCCGTGTGCCGAGTGCCATGACCCCAAAACCGGTCAGCGCCTGCTCGACGCCTGGTCACTGCCGCTGGAAACCGCGGTGACCGATGCCCGGGCCGACGGCGACCGCGTCGAGGTAACCTTCTCTGACGGTCACGTCGCGCCATTCGGGCTGGACGCCCTTGAGGAAACGCTCGCGACCCGCAAAAAGGACGAACGCGACGACATCGTGACGTGGGACGCCACACTGGATCCGATTCCCGAGGCCGACTGGTCGGTGGCAAAGGACAATAGCGCGGCGCTCTACGACATGCTCGAACAGCTGCGACGCCATGCCTTCGTCGTGGTCCGTAACGTGCCGCCGGAAATGGACGCCGTCGCCGAAGTCGTCGAGAAGATTGGCCCGATGCGTCGGACCAACTGGGGCGGCGTGGCGGATGTGAAGGCCATCCCGGACGCGTTTGACCTCACCATGACCACGCGGGCCCTCGAGCCGCACACGGACAACCCCTACCGCGAGCCCGTACCCGGCTACATCTTCCTGCACTGCCTCGTGAACGATGCCGAGGGCGGTGATTCCACCGTAACCGATGGTTTCCGGATCGCGGAGGAACTGCAGCGGACCGCTCCGGAAGAATTCGAGGCGCTGACGCAGGTGCGGCCGGATTTCACCTACGTCGATGACGACACGATCCTCGAGAACAGCGGCCCGCTGATCGAGCTCGATGACCGCGGGCGCGTGCGCCAGGTGCGCATGTCGAACCGCACCGATGCCGTGGCGGCCGGGGATCCCGATCTGCTCGACCGCTACTACCGGGCGCGGCGGCAGATGACCGATCTGGTCAACGACCCGGCCTTCCAGCTCCATTTCAAGCTGGAACCGGGCGATCTGTTGATCATGGACAACTTCCGTCTGTTCCACGGCCGCGCCGGTTACAAACCCGGCACCGGTCACCGGCACATGCGCCAGTGCTACATGGACCGCGACAGCGTCGGCAGTCGCCGCAAGGTCCTGGCCCGTGAGCATGGGCGGGGTTGATCAGACGGTCCGCGAGAGACCAACAACCCGATTCGCCAGCTCCGCCCGGTGTCTCCCGCCGGGCGGATTTTTTTGTTCTTTCGCATTTTCCCGGGAAAGCGCATCACGCAGAGCCGCGGAGGGCGCAGAGGAAAACCGTTATCTCGCCGACACCCAGGCACGCCAGGAAAAAGCAAATTGAGGTTTGGCACGCACTGCTTTGAAAGCCCGTGAATTGCGGCGCGGTCGCGTGTACGGGATGCGTTGGGTATCGCTTCGCTCAACCCAACCTACGTTTACGGAAACGAATGTCGTGTCGTGAACTGGCCTGCGATCCGCATGAAGCGTCTCGCGAAATCCCTGATGCCTCCATACGGCTTTCAGAAGACCGTAGGTTGGGTTGAGCGAAGCGATACCCAACAAAACCGTTGAAACCTCTGCAGGCTTCAATCGGCATCGCCGATCCAGGTTGTTTTCTCCGCGAACTCTGCGCCTCCGCGTGAGACGCCTTACTCCGCCTGCACATGCTCCCCGAACGGCTCGCGCGCGAAGATGCGGCGCAGCATCGGTTCAAAGAATTCGAGCGGCAGGTTTTCGTAGTCCGGGTCGAAGCAGTTCTGGTCGTAGTAATACGTGAACGCTTCGGTTCGGTCGAAATACGGGCTGTCGCGGAAGGCCTCACGGGCGTGGCGATCGCCGCCCAGGTGGTGAGCGTAGTAGTACATCTGGAAGGCGCCGTGGTGTTTCACCATCCAGTAGTTCGCCTCGGATACATACGGACGAAGGATCGCCGCGGCGTATTCGCTGTGATTATCGGGCGAGAGATGATCGCCCATGTCGTGCAGCAGCGCGCAGACGACGTACTCTTCGTCCTTGTCATCGTGGTACGCTCGCGTCGCGCTCTGAACGACATGTTCGAGACGATCGATCTGATACCCCTCGAACGACCCAGAGAGCGCGTGCAGTTCTTTCATGATGTTGTCGACGAGCTCTTCCTTCTGCTGCTCGGCGAGGCGGTCCAGGAACTCATAGTCCGCCTGGGTACCGTCTTCCATCCGCGTAAAACTCACGGTCTGCATCGCTGTACCTCCGGTTGGGTTCGGTATGGGGGTCAGGGATGGCACTGTACGGATCCGGGCATTCGTCCACTTGCCGGATTCCGCCGGATATGGACGGTATAGGACAAAGCTCACCGGCAGCGGGGCCCCGGGAGGTGTGTAGGCCGGCCTTTCCCGGCGCCCGGCCGACTCCAGACATGCACCATCAACCGCCGCCGGGGAATGCCGGCATTGCGCGGTGGCACGCCCCGGCGAGTATTCACCGTCACGGACCGCGCAAAGCCGGCCTGCATACTTGTGTTCGGTCCGTAGGCGCGTCTTCGAACGGCGCGGCCGAGCGCCGTTCGAATGCGCGCGGCGCGCCGAGGCGCCATGAATGCCGTGCACACGTTATCCGCCACAGCGGTGCTGCGCGCGTTCGCCTGCGGCGAAAACGCGCCTACGGACGGTGCCCCCGATCAGTCTTCAGCGAGCATGCGCGCCTCATCGAGGCGCACGAGCGTCGGCTCGTGACGCCCGGCCGCCGCCGTGAGCACTTCCGGCAGCTGATCGAGCCCGGTGGGCGCTTCAAAGGCGTAGCCATAGGCTTTGGCGAGGGCCTCGAAATCCGGTGCGAACAGATCCACGCCGATCGGCGTCACGTGCTCGGCCTCCATCGCCAGCCGGATCTCGCCAAAGCCGGCGTTGTTCCAGAGCAGAACGATGACGGGGCGGTCCTGATCTCGGATCGAGGCGATCTCGCCGAGGGTGTAATGCAGGCCGCCGTCGCCGACCAGGCACACGATCGGGCGATCGGGTGCGGCCAGCGAGGCGCCCAGCGAGGCCGGCAGGGCGTAGCCGAGCGTGCCGTAACCGGTCGCCGAGTTGAACCAGCTGCCGACCCGGGCGGCCGCGAAGTACAGGTTGCCGGCGTAGATCGGGTGGGTCGAATCGCCGACCATGATGGCCTCCGGGAGCGTATCCCGGACGGCCTCCAGAAACTCGATACCGCGCTGCATCGGGGACTCGAGGCTTGCCCGCGCCGCTTCGCGGGTGCGCTCGGCGCGGCCGGCGCCGTCATGCCCCTGCCCCGTCCCCTCCGGGAGCCCCTCCAGCAGCGCGACGAGCGTGATCCCCGCATCGCCGGTGAGCGGCACATCGGCGACGCGCGGCTGGGTCATCTGTACCGGATCGATATCGAGGCGGAGCAACGGCCCCGGCAGCTCGGGCATGCCGCGCTCGTACATATCGTAATCGGTCGGCCCGAGTTCGGTGCCGACCGCGAGGATGGCATCGCTGGCGGCCATCAGTTCCCGCACCGCCTCCAGGGACGGGCTTGCCGGCACCGCCAGCGGATGGTCGGGGGCCAGCAGGCCGCGGCCGTTGACGGTCATGACCACGGGTGCATCGAGGCGTTCGGCCAGTGCGCGCAGTTCGGGCTGCGCGCGGGTCGCCCCGCCACCGGCGAGAATCAACGGACGCCGCGCGCCCGACAAGCGCTGCACGGCCTCGGCAATGAGTCCGGGTGCCGGCTGGATCCGGGCCGGGACCGCGGCCGTCGACGGCGCATCCGTCGGCGGTGCCTCGTGCCAGAGATCGAGCGGAATTTCGATGTGCACCGGGCGCGGGCGTTCCCCCGAGAAGACCGCGAACGCGCGATCGAGTGCAGCGGGCAGATCAGCGAGGGAATGCAGGGTCTGGCTGAATGCGCTCACGCCAGCGGCCAGCGCCTGCTGGTCACGCAGTTCGTGGAGCTGGCCCAGACCCCGCCGGAGATGGCGACGGTCCGAGACGCTGGAGAGCACGAGCATGGGCACGGAATCGGCGTACGCCTGCCCCATCGCGGTGGCGATATTGGTCAGGCCCGGCCCGGTGATCACGAAGCACACGCCGGGCTTTCCGGAGACGCGCGCATAGGCATCGGCCATGAAACCGGCCCCCTGCTCGTGGCGCGGCGTCACGTGCTCGATAGGGCTGTCGGCGAGGCCGTCGTAGAGTGCGATCGTGTGCACCCCTGGAACGCCGAACACGCGTTCGACGCCGCGGGCTTCCAGCAAACCGAGGATCCAGGGTCCGGGACGCGCATTCTCAGACATCGGCATGCTCCGCATTGTCGGTGAGGGAAGTGGCGAACGCCTCGATCCGGCGACATCCCTCCGCGAGACGTTGTTCATCCAGCGTGTACGACAGGCGTAAATAACCGGCCGCATTCGGCCCGAAGGCGGTGCCGTCGAGTACGGACACGCCGTGCTCGCGCAACAGGCGCCAGGCGAAATCCGCCGCCGACAGCCCGGTGTCACGGACATCCAGCATCACGAACATGCCGGCATCGGGGGTGACCACCCGCAGGTTGGGCACCGCCGCGAGGGATTCCACGACCAGGTCCCGGCGGCGCCGGTAGATGGCGCGCATGTCGGCGGCGATCTCATTCGCCTGCCGAAGGCCCGCGATCGCCGCGCGCTGGATGAAGCCCGGCAACCCGTACAGAACGCACAGCGACAGGTTCTCGGCGTGGCTCATCAGCGAGGTCGGGCCGATGATCCACCCGCTGCGCCAGCCGGTCATGGCGTGCGACTTCGACAGGCTGGAAACGGTAACGGTGCGCTCGGCCATCCCCGGCAGCGCGGCGATACTGTAGTGAGGCGTGCCGAAGGTAAGCATCGAGTAGACCTCATCGCTCACCACCCACAGGTCGTGGCGGCGGGCGATGTCGGCGATCGCCTCGAGTTCGGCTGGCGTCATGACCACGCCGGTCGGGTTGTTCGGATTGGTAATCAGCAGCGCCCGCGTGCGCGACGTGACCGCGGCCTCGATGGCCCGGGCGTCCGGCCGGAAACCGTCCGCCTCGCGCGTGGCCACACCCACCTGTGTTGCGCCGGAGAGACCGATCGTGGCCTCGTAGGTCACGTAGTTCGGCTGCAGGACGATCACCTCGTCGCCCGGCTGGAACAGCAGCATGGAGGCGAAGCACAGGCCATTCTGTGCGCCGGAGACGACGGCGACATTCTCCGGGCCGACACGAGCGCCGGTACTCGTGAAGTGCTCGGCGATCAACTCGCGCAGCGGCCATTCACCGAGGGCCGGCGGATAGTGGGTATCACCGGCGTGGAGCGCATCGATCGCCGCCTGGACAATCGGAGCCGGCGTATCCAGGTCGGGATCCCCGACGCTGAGCACGATGACGTCTTCCCCGTTGGCCTGACGCTCGACGCCCTGCTGGTGGATATCCCAGGCAGCCGCGCCCTCCCCGGCGATGCGATCGACTAGTGGTGAGTACTCCATGCGGTATGATCTCCGGTGCGCCCTTGGACCGGCATTCTAGCCGGCTACTGAACAATCGTTCAACAAAAGCGGTCGGGCCGCGCATCGGGCTCGGCCATCGGGAGCGGCAAAGGATGACCAATGACGAGACTGCCGCGGACGGCCCGCTGCGCAAGTTTCGACGGCAGACCCCCGACGAGCGCCGCCAGGCGCTCATGGAGGCGACCCTGCGCTGCCTTGCCGAACACGGCGCCGAGAAGACATCCATCCGCACGATCTGCCGGGAGGCGGATGTCTCGGTTGGCCTGATCAACCACTATTACAGCGGCAAGGAGGCGTTGATCGCCGACGTCTACGAGCGCGTGGCGAACGATCTGCTCGCGACCCTGCGCGATGAGATGGAGCGCGCGGGCGGCGATGCCCGCAATCGCCTGTCCGGTTTCTTTCAGGCCTCATTCTCGTCGGTGAATCTCGATGCCGGCCTGCTGCGGGTCTGGCTCTCCTTCTGGAGCATGACCCACCAGTCGCACTCGGTTGCCGCAGTCCACGACCGCACCTACCGTATGTATCTGCAGACCCTCGAAGGGCTTCTCGCGGAACTCGCCCGCGAACGCCCGGACCGTCCGCTGGACGTGCGGCTCACCGCCATCGGCCTGTCCGGGGTCCTCGACGGGTTGTGGGTCGAGTGGTGCCTCAACCCGCGCACCTTCTCACCCGAGGAGGCCGTGCGGATCTGCGAGGCCTGCCTCGACGGCCTGCTCGCGACCGGCCTGTCGCCGACCGCGCCGGCGGACGGGGCGCCCGCGTCGGCGCGAGGCGAGAGGTAAACCGGGACGCCATGAGCCGGAGATAGCGCTTGAACAGTTGTTCAACTGTGTGCGAGTCTATCCGTGTCACAGGGGGTAAACATGCCGCAGAAGGATGGAACCACCCCGGACGAACCGGCCCTCGCAAGCGGGGATACCACCGCCGAGGAGCCGGCCGTCCGCGTCACTGACCTCGAGAAGAAGTTCGGGCCGTTGTCGGTCCTTCGCGGCGTCACACTGTCCGCCGAGGAGCGCAGTGTGATGTCGATCATCGGCGCCAGCGGCTCCGGCAAAAGCACGCTTCTGCGCTGCCTCAATCTGCTTGAGATCCCCGATCATGGTGAGTTGCTGATCGCCGGCGAACAGCTGCGGTTCGAGCGCGATCAGGACAGCCTCGCCGTCGCCTCGGACCGCGCCAGGGTGCAGCGCCTGCGCACCAGGGTCGCGATGGTATTCCAGCAATTCAACCTCTGGCCCCACCTGACCGTACTCGGCAATGTCATCGAGGCCCCGGTCCACGTGCTCGGCATGTCGAAGAAGGAGGCGATCGAGCGCGGCGAGGCCTACCTCGAGAAGGTCGGCATGTCGGACAAGCGCGATCAGTATCCCGCCTTCCTCTCCGGCGGCCAGCAGCAGCGCACGGCGATCGCGCGCGCGCTGGCCATGGAGCCGCGCGTGCTGCTGTTCGACGAGCCCACCTCGGCCCTCGACCCGGAACTGGTCGGCGAGGTGCTGCGCGCGATCCGCGGCCTTGCCGACGAGGGCCGGACAATGGTGATGGTGACCCACGAGATGGGCTTCGCGCGCGACGTCTCGAGCCAGGTGGTTTTCCTGCACGACGGCCTGGTCGAGGAGCAGGGCTCGCCACAACACGTATTCGAGCACTCCGACAGCGAACGCTGCCGGCAGTTCGTATCCGCCGTGGCCTGAACGCGAGGCCACGGCGCAAGATGGCCCACGGGTCGATCAACCCAGGAGGTAAGACATGATGAGCACGATGAAGAAAAGGCTCTTCGGCGCTCTCGGTAGCGCCCTGCTGATGCTCGGCGCATCCGCACCGGCGGCGGCCGAGACACTGCGGATCGGTATCGCCGCCGAGCCCTATCCGCCGTTCACCTATAAGGCTTCGGACGGCAGCTGGACCGGTTTCGAGGTCGAGCTGTCCGAGGCGATCTGTGCACGCATCGAACACGACTGCAAGATCACGCCGACATCGTGGAGCGGCATCATCCCCGCGCTGACCTCGAACAAGATCGATATCATCATGACCTCGATGTCGATCACCGAGAAGCGGGACAAGGTGATCGACTTCACCGATCCGTACTACTACACGCTCGGCGCCTACGTCGCGGAAAAAGGCATGAACCTGGATCCGCCGGAGGATCTGTCCGGCAAGGTACTCGGTGTGCAGGCGGCCACCACCCATGCCAACTTCGCCCGCCAGGAGCTGCGCGACATCGCCGCCGATATCCGCATCTATGACAAGCAGGAGCAGGTCAACCGCGACCTGATGGCCGGGCGCATCGACGTCATCCTCGCCGATCAGATCGCCATGGCCGAGTTCGTCGAGCGCGAAGAGGCGCAGAACTACGAGATCAAGGGCATGACACCGAAGCATCCCGCCTTCGGCGAGGGCATCGGCATCGGCCTGCGCGAGGGTGAGAACGAACTGCAGAAGACCCTGAGCGAGGCGATCCACACCGTGATCGAAAACGGTACCTGCGCCGAACTCTCGCAGAAGTACTTCAACCAGGACATCTGCGGCGGCTGACGGCCCCGGCGGTCCCATGCCCCGGCGGCGCGCAGGCGCCGCCGGGGATTTCCACGGACCGGCGGATGGACTGACACGCCATGGAAACCTTCGGTAGCTCCGGCCTGCTCGAGTGGACGGGCCCAATCCTCAACGGCGCGCTCGTGACGATCCAGATGGCGATCGCCGCCTATCTGATCGGCCTGGTGCTCGGCCTGCTCGGCGCGACCGCGAAACTCAGCGGCAGCCGCGCACTGAAGGGCCTCGCGACCGCCTACACGACGATCGTGCGGGCCGTACCCGAACTGCTGTTGATCATCATCCTCTACTATTCGGGCCAGCAGGCGCTGAACGCCCTGCTGCAATGGCTCGAGGTCGAGGGCACGTATGACATCAGCGGTTTCGCCGCCGCGATCGCGGTCCTCGCCGTGGTCGAGGGCGCCTATCTCACCGAAATCTTCCGCGGCGCGATCCTCGCCATTCCGCGCGGCCATATCGAAGCGGCCGACGCCTTCGGCATGACCCGCCGCCAGCGTTTCCGCAGGATCGTCCTTCCGGAGATGCTGCCCAACGCCCTCGGTGGCATGTCCAACATCTGGCTCATCCTGGTCAAGGACACGGCGCTGGTCAGCGTGGTCGGTTTCCAGGAGCTGTTCTTCACTACCCAGCAGGCCGCGGCGAGCACGCGCTCCTATTTCATTTTCTACGCCGCCGCGGGGGTGATCTACCTGCTCATGACGATGACGTCGAACGTCTTCTTCAACCGGATCGAGCGGCGCGTGCGCCGCGGGCAACCGGGCGTCTGAGGGGGAACCATGGACTACTCCTGGCTCACCAACCCGGTTTACCTCGAATATCTGTGGGAAGGCTTCATCAATACGATGATCCTGCTGGTGGTCTCCGGCATCCTCGGCTTCGCGCTGGCGATCGCGCTGGCGCTGTCGCAGATCACCGGGCCGCGCCCACTGGCCTGGCTGGCGCGCGGCATCACCACGGTCGTACGGGGCACGCCGCTGCTGCTGCAGTTGTTCTTTTTCTACGACGGCGTCGGGCGACTGCTGCCGCAGATCGAGGGCATCCGCGAGATGTGGATCTGGCCGATCCTGCGCGACCCGTTCTTCTACGGCATCCTCACGTTCACGGTGAGCGTCGGTGCCTACGCGGGCGAGGTCATCCGGGGCGCGATGTTGAGCGTCCCGCGCGGCGAACTCGAGGCCGCGCGCGCGTTCGGCATGTCACGCTTCAAGATCCTCTACCGCATCTGGCTGCCGCACGCCATCCAGATCTGCCTGCCCACGCTGACGGGTGAGATCATCCTGTTGCTGAAGTCGGTGCCGCTGGTCTCCACCATCGCCGTGATGGACCTGCTTCAGGCAGCCAACATCGTTCGCGACGAGACCTTCCTGGTCTACGAACCCCTGCTGCTGATCGCCGGCATCTACATCGCGATGACCATGGTACTCACGCTCGGCATGCGCGCGGTCGAACGGAATTTCCCCGGTGTTCGGCCAGCGGGTGGAACCGCCCGCTAGCGACAGGGACCGGGGCTACGCGCCCGCGTGGGGAAATCCGCTCGGATGCCCGACAGGCTGGCGGCGGGGAATCCAGCGGCGACCTCAATCGCGCACGAGCAGGCTGCAGCAGGTCAGACCGCCTTCCGCCTTCGCCAGTTCGTCCGCATCGACCGGGATCACACGCAGGCCGGCCTGCTCGACGCGCTCGCGCGTGCGCGGCGCCGCGGCCGGCAAGAGTACCTGGTCGTCGATCCACAGCGCATTGGCCGCGAATGGTTCCTGTGGATCCACCTCGATGCAGCGGTAGTCCGCGAACGCGGTGCGATCGATCCATTCCGGGTTGAGCAACAGCGTGGCGGCGTCCAGTGCCGTGACGGCGGACTTGAGATGCAGGCAGCCGGTGACGGGCAAGCTGTACACGGCGTAGCCCAGCGGCTCGACGATCGCCCGGAACTGCTCAATGCCTTCGATGTTGGTGCGCGGCGTCCGGCCAATGTAGATCCGTTGCCCCAGGCACAAGACATCACCGCCATCCATGATCCCCGGCGCTTCGATGAACGCGAGCGAGCGGAATGGGCCGAGGGCCTCGGCCACGGACGCGGTCTCCGGGCGACGGGATTCGGCACCCGGGCGCGTGATGATGGCGATCTCGTCGAGCACGACCGCGGTATCCTCAACGAACACCGAGTCCGCCAACTCCGGCGTGGCAGGCAGTTCGCGCAGACTGCAGCCGAGCGACTCGATCACGCTCCGGTATTGATCGTGCTGCTGCCGGGCGCGAACCGGATCGATCGGCGTTCGCTCCAGATGCGTCAACTCCGCCTGCGCGAGCGACTGCGGCACGCTGCGTGTGAATGCAATGCAGGTCATTGAATCCGATACTCCCGTCGGTGGGTTTCGCTGGCAAAGCGCATTCAGTGCGGCCGCGGACGGCGCCCGGCATCCTTGAGGATCTCGCGCGCCGCATTGCGCCCCGGCAGGCCGGTCACACCGCCGCCCGGATGCGCGCCGGCGCCGCAGAGGTACAGGCCGCTCAGCGGCATGCGGTAATCGCCGTGGCCGAGTACCGGGCGCGCCGAGAACAACTGATCGAGGCTCAGGCGCCCGTGGAAGATGTCGCCGCGGGTGAGGCCGAAGCGCCGCTCCAGATCCAGTGGCGTGAACACCTGTTCGCCCACGATGCTCGCGCGGAAACCGGGCGCCTGGCGCTCGACGGCGTCGATCGCGGTTTGCGCGGCCTGCGTGCGCAGCTCGTCCCAGCTCTCGCCGCCCGGCGGCTCCGGGCTGAAGTGCTGGCAGAACAGGCTGGCGACATGCCGGCCGGGGGGCGCCAGGCTGTCGTCGAGGGTCGAGGGGATGAGCATCTCGACCACCGGCTCGCGCGAGATCCCGTGTTCACGCGCATCCAGCCAGGCGCGATCCATGTAATCGAGCGAGGGCGCGATCACGATCCCGGCGGACAGGTGCGGCCCGGGTTCCGGTCGTGCGGTGAAGCGGGGCAGTTCGGACAACGCGACGTTCATGCGCAGCGTGGCCGAGCCGTACTGACTGCGCTGGACCCGCGCGCGGAAATCCTCCGGCAGTTCCACTTCGTCGACCAGATCTTGGAACAGATGATGCGGCGTGACGTTGGCGACCACGCGCCGGGCGGTGACGGTCTCGCCGTTCGCGAGCTCGACCCCGCTGGCGGTGCCATCGCGCGCGAGGACCCGGGTCACGCGGGCCTTGGTCGTAATCTCGACGCCGAGCGATTCGGCCTCGCGCGCCAGCGCCTGCGTGATCGCGCCCATGCCGCCGACCGCATGGCCCCAGGCCCCTGGCTTGCCGTTCACCTCGCCGAAGACATGGTGCAGCAGCACATACGCCGAACCGGGGGTATAGGGGGAGGCGAAATTGCCGATCACGGCATCGAAGCCGAATAACGCCTTGACCGGCTCCGACTCGAACCACTGGTCGAGGATCTCCGCGGCCGAGCGTGTGAACAGGTCTACCACATCGCGCTGCGCGGCGAGGTCGAGCTTGTTCAGACGCCGCGCGAGGCGCAGCGCCTGCCACAGGTCGGCCAGCCCGCCCCCGGCGTTGGGCGGCGTCATGGTCGTGATCTCGCGCAGCACGCGCGCCACGCGATTGAGCATGGCCTCGTAGCCGACGAGATTGCGCGCATCGCGTTCGGAGAACCGCGCGAATTGCGCCTCGGTGTCGGCCTCGCCACCCGCCAAGAGACAGTCGCCGTCCGCCAGTGGCAGGAAATTGCCCACGGGCCGCTCGAGGATCCGCAGCCCGTGCTCGTGCAGATGCAGCTCCTCGATCACGCGTGGGCTGAGCAGGCTGACCGTGTAGCTGGCAGTGGAATTGCGAAAGCCGGGATGGAATTCCTCGGTCACGGCCGCACCGCCAACGATGTCGTGACTCTCGAGCACGCGGACATACAGCCCGGCCCGAGCCAGATAGCAAGCGCAGGTCAGGCCGTTGTGGCCGGCACCGATCACCACTGCATCATAGTCCATCGGAGTCTTCGCTCTCTTGCCCGGGTAGCCTCGGTTGCGTGCGAGGAACGGCCGATCGCTGCGGCAATCCCGCAGCGCGCCTCTCACGTTGCGCCCTGCGGCAAGTACTGCCCGATGATCGCAAGATATTGCGAATTGAACACTCGTTCAAGCGTAGCCATCTTGCCCGCGGCATCGAACGCCGCCGATGGTCGGAGCCCACGGAACATTGGACAAAGTCGATTCTAGAGAGATCAGGGGTGTACCTTGAATAGCACTTACTTCATCGCAAGTGCCATTCGACTCGGGGAGTAAGCCGGTTCCTTGCCGCCGGTCAGACCGAAGTTCGTGTTCTCCGTTGCCGCTCGTGGTCACGGACATCACTACTCTCTATGCAGGGCCGTGTCGCCCCCGCGCGATATCTCCGGCCGGCACGCTTTCGCTCGACCCGCGTTGCGGGGCTCTTCATTACCCTGGGTGCCTCCGACTTCCCGTCACCACCGCCCGCTTCCTCGCCTGTTATGGCTTGTCCGCGGGTACGCCCGGGGACCCGGCGGCCCACGCTGCGTGACGATCGCGGCGGACAGGAAACCGGCCGCATGGAATAACCCTTCACCCAGTAAGCGCGTGGATTCGAATTCTTTTGGAATTGCGCGCAAAAAGTTGCACCCACGCGCTGAAATGAAACTACGCTCCATTGAGGGGCCGCCGACCCGCGGGCAGGCTCGCGGCAACGCCCCTGTTGAGTGCCCCCGTACTGATGGGGATGTCACGAGAGGGAGCGTGCGGGATGGGAGAGTTTCGATGCCGGGGCCTCAAGCGCCCGGCTGCCGACTTCGAACCAGGAGCTCTAGTGGAGCGGGACTCGGCTTTTACCCGTTCCGGAACGACCTCCTGTCATTTCTTCAGGTCCATCACTCGCGGTACATGCTCACCGCGACACAATAATCCACCGTTTCGCCCGAACACCGCGCCATATCGACTCCAGGCGACACGTTCATCACCCCCGTTCCGGGCCCACCGTCCAGCGGCATGCGCCCCGCATGCGCGTGGCACCGACCGCGGCAGGGTGCCGGAAAAAGGGAGAGTGCTCTGATGGTACTTCCAGTTATTCTCGCTGGCGGAAACGGCGCTCGGCTCTGGCCTCTTTCGCGCCAGCTCAAGCCCAAGCAGTTTCTGCCGCTCGTCGGCAAAGAAACGATGCTTCAGGCAACGCTCACGCGACTCGAAGGCCTGACCAGCAGGCCGCCGATCGTGCTCTGCAACGAGCAGCATCGCTTCATGATCGCGGAACAACTGCGTGAGATCGATGCCACCGCGGCTGCAATCCTGCTCGAGCCACTGGCACGAAATACCGCACCCGCGATTGCCCTGGCTGCGTTGCATGCGACTGCAAATGGTGAGGATCCTCTGCTGCTGGTGCTATCCGCCGATCACGTCATCCAGGACACATCGACGTTTCATGCCCAGGTGGCCGCAGCGCGAGCCCTCGCGGAGGCGGGCTATCTGGTCACGTTCGGCGTGTCACCCACCGAACCGGAAACCGGCTACGGCTATATCGAGCGTGGCGTGCCGGTAGGCGACGCCGGTTACATCATCAAGCAGTTTATCGAAAAGCCGCAGCGGGAAGCCGCCGAGCGTTACCTTGGTAGCGGCGTGCATTACTGGAACAGTGGAATGTTCCTTTTCCGCGCCTCGTCCTATATCGATGAGCTGGGCGCGAGTGAGCCGACGATCCTGTCACTGTGCCGCGAGGCGCTAGCATCGGGGGCACGGGACCTGGATTTCCTGCGCGTGGCACGTGAACCGTTCACGCGTTGTCGTGCGATCTCGATCGATCACGCGGTCATGGAGAAAACCGGACGAGCAGCGATGGTGCCGCTGGATGCCGGCTGGAGTGACATCGGTTCATGGTCAGCACTCGCGGGGGTATCAGAGCGAGATGCGGCGGGCAACGTGTGCAATGGCGACGTAATTGCGCTTGATACCCGTGATTCGCTCATCCACTCGGATCATCGGCTCGTGGCGACGCTCGGTGTCGAGGATTTGGTGGTCATCGAGACCTGCGACGCCGTGCTGATAGCCCACAAAGAACGAGCCCAGGACATCCGCAAGATCGTTGACCGGCTTCAAGCCGATGGCCGCACGGAGCACGTGGACCATCGCCAGGTTATCAGACCCTGGGGCAGTTACGACTGCGTCGACCGCGGCGATCGCTTCCAGGTGAAGCGCATAATCGTGCGCCCGGGTGCGCGATTATCACTGCAGATGCACCACCACCGTGCCGAACACTGGGTGGTCGTACGGGGCACCGCTCGTGTGACGAGCGGTGACGATGTCTGCCTAGTGTCCGAAAACCAATCGACATTCATTCCTCTGGGGCAAATCCACGCGCTGGAGAATCCGGGTCATATACCGCTGGAATTGATCGAAGTCCAATCCGGATCCTATCTCGGTGAGGACGATATCGTACGGTTTAATGACTGGTATGGACGGGTCGCATCCATGGAGACAGCCTCGATTTCCGAGGAGACGGCGGGCGTGGAACGCGACTGACGCTACATCGTGCGGGCCAATGCCAGAATGCAGACAGGGAATATCAACAATGTCCAACAATGCGAACGCTCACTGGATCACCTGGGAGAATCATCGTCGATCCCGCGAACTCGCGGATGCCTTCGATGCGGAGTATGCATGTTTCGAAAGAGAAGCACCGACGCTGGTGCGGTACCTGTTGCTCAGCGCCCGCACGGCGGTTTTTATTCTGCGCAGACGCAGTCGCCTTGTTTTCTGTCAGAACCCGTCGATCGCACTGACTGGCCTTCTGTGCATGCTGCGCAAGGTGATGGGCTACACGCTGGTCGTCGACCGGCATTCCAACTTCATGCTCGAGACACTATCGTCCCCTGCTATCAGGTGGCGGCTGTACCATGCCCTCAGTCGCTGGACGGTTCGCAACGCCGATCTGACGATCGTGACCAACAAAGGCCTCGCGGAAGTCGTTCACGATTGGGGCGGGCATGCATACGTCCTGCAGGACCGGATTCCGCAACTGCAACCGTCGCGGCCGCGGCGCCGCCCAGACTGCCTCGGTGAGCCGCGCGGGCGCACCATAATGTGCATCACCAGCTACGCGGACGATGAACCCATCGAGGAATTGGTGGAGGCGTTCGCCATCTCGACTGATGTCACGGCCTACTTCACGGGTGACTATCGAGGCACGCCATGGGCCTACCGGGTCGAAGAGCTGGGCTCGCAGGGTATCGTGCTAACCGGTTTTATCAACGAACAGGACTACGTCGACCTTATGGACAATGTCGACGCCGTCATGGTGCTGACCACAGGGGAAAACGTCCTTACCTGCGGCGCCTACGAAGCTCTCTCGCTCGGTAAGCCACTGATTCTTTCCGATACCCATGCATTGCGGTCTTACTTTGGCAAAACGATGGTGTACGTCGCTCCAAATGCGGCGAGTATTCGCAAGGGCGTCAACGAGGTGCTGGAGCGGCGCGAGGAGTTGAAAGGCAAGGTCAGCGGCACTGCAGAGAACCTGCGAGCCGACTGGTACCGGCGTTTCGATCGACTCCGCAGGCAGCTGCAACATGAGGACGAGTTGCAGGCATGATCGGCGACGACCAACGGCCCGCGCCAGCCGGTTGGAGGGGTTTGCCCGACGCGGGGACACCGCGCCCGGTTCAATGGATCCGGCGCGTTCGCGGACCTGCTCCCGGACCGTGAGCTGTGGCAGAAGCGCGGGCTCGGGCGCTCGGCATCAGCGACTTCCGCGCTTCGTCAGATCAGCACCTCGATACCGCATGTCGGTCTACTGATTCAGACCGGCAATTCAATACGCACAAGCCGGGCGTCGTCTGCTTTACGGCAACAACCGACTGCCGGCGAGGCTCAGTTCGCCGGTCTTTTCGGATCAACGGTCGTGGCACAATCAGGCTCTCTTGCGAACCGACGGTAGAGCCGATTAACGACCCGCAGCGGCAGCCTGACAAGCCATTTGAACGCCAGTTCGATACGGTGTGGCGCGCGCACCGGAATATGCCGGTACCTCGGGAAGTCACCCGGATAGATCATCGCGCGGGTCGCGAAACAGAACACCGGCTTACCGGTCTGCTCGGCGATCGCCGAAGCATGATCCGGATCACCCTCAATGAACAGCTCTGCGCCGGTCTCACGGTAGATGCGCGCCTTGAAAGCCACTGGGGACCGGAGGTCCCTCGGCCCCATCGGCATGATCAATTCCTCGCACTCGACGCCCTGCCGTGCAAGCCAGGCCAAGGCTTCCTCACGCCTTGTATCGGGTTGGCGGGTCACAAGCCAGCCGACCCGGTGCCGTGGCAGAAACCAGGGTTCGACGTACGCCCGGAAGGCGTTGTCGCCGACAGTGGAATCTGCTCCGGTATCCGCCGGACCTCCAAGGATCACCGTGTCGAAATCGATACAGAACCGGTCCAGTTGCCGTGTATGAAGGATATTCCACTCGAACGCCCGTGGCATCGGTACCGCCTCGGCGAACAGTTCGACCTTGCCCTCACGGACCGCCTCCGGGGTCACGAACACGGCGCCGTAACGAATCCGGTGCGGTAAGCCGGCGTTGGTCACCGTAGCACGCACGCGGTCCATGGATATGCCGGAACAGACACTGTCATCCACGACCAGCACATTGAGTGGCCGTTCTGGATCCGGGTACGGTACGCCGCGCTGGCCGGAGGCCATGATCCGCCCGGAACACAAGCCCTCCACATCGGTGAACGGCAAATGGAGATGCAGCGCGAGCAGGTTCGCCGGCAGCATGCCACTGCGCGGGATCCCTACGATCAGATCAAGATCCCGCGGTAATACACCGATCCAGTCCACGACTCGATCGTTGAGTTCGGCAATACTCCGGTATTCCATGGCACCCCGCCGTTGTCATGTCCAGCAGCGATCGCACCCTTTCGAGGGCTTCGATCATCCAGCGGCTGCAGACTGCATGCGCCGCCTGAAGGCCGGGCCTGGTGGCGTCAAAGCCGGCACGACCAACCGCAGCCACGAATCCTGCGCAGACCGAAGTCACGAATCCGCCGCATCAGGCTCGGTCGGACTAAGCATAGCCCACGCCTCACCGATTTCCACTGCCAGATTCCAACACGGCCACGCATGGCACGGACGCCCACCGTGATCTACATTCCGGTAGATCGCCCGTTGTCCCGTGGGCCCGACGGGCCACACAACGACGGCGTTGGGGAGTGAGGCATGTGCGGCATCGTCGGTATTCTGGACCCGGTAACCGGCGCGAGACCGGCACGGATGGATTTGCAACGCATGAACGATGCACTCGTGCATCGCGGGCCAGACGGCGAGGGCCTGTTCCTCGATTCGGGGATCGGTCTGGGTCATCGGCGTCTGGCGATCATTGATGTCGACCGGGGGCATCAGCCGTTATTCAATGAGGACGGTTCGGTCGTCGTCGTGTTCAACGGTGAGATCTACAACTACCGTGAACTCACACGCGAGTTGACCGCGCGCGGCCATGTGTTCGCCACTGACAGCGACACCGAGGTACTGGTGCACGGGTGGGAAGAATGGGGTCCGGCGTGCGTGCAGCGATTGCAGGGGATGTTCGCCTTCGCCCTGTGGGACCGCCGACAACAGGTACTCTTTCTCGCCCGTGACCGGGTCGGTATCAAACCCCTGCATTACGCCCGATTGCCCTCGGGCCGAATGGTGTTCGGCTCCGAGCTCAAGGCGCTGCTCGCGCATCCCGAGATGACGCGCGATCTTGATCCGCGCGCTTTCGAAGACTATCTCGCTTTCGGGTTCATTCCGGACCCGCGCACACTGTTGCGCGATGCGCGCAAGCTGCCCCCGGGCCATACCCTGTTGCTTGGACCGGACGGTCGCGGGGAACCGCGACGCTACTGGGATCTGCATTTCAGCGACAATGGGCCGAGTGCCGAGACCACGGCCGTCAACATGCTCCAGGAACGGCTCGACGCAAGCGTGGGCGCGCACATGATTGCGGACGTGCCCCTGGGGGCCTTTCTGTCCGGCGGAGTCGACTCGTCAAGCGTCGTGGCGGCGATGGCCCGGCACAGCGAGCAACCGGTGCATACCTGCTCGATCCGTTTCGGTGACCCGGCATTCGACGAATCGGCGCACGCGCAACAGGTCGCGGATCTCATCGGCGCCGAACACCGGGTCGAATCCGTGGACATCGACGATCTCGACCGGATCGATCGTCTGCCCAGCCTATATGATGAACCTTTCGCCGACTCCTCGGCGCTGCCGACGACACGACTGTGCGAGATTGCGCGCCGCTCGGTGACCGTGGCGCTTTCCGGCGACGGCGGTGATGAGGCCTTCGCCGGTTACGGCTGGTATGCGGGCCATGCCGCCCGTGAACGGGTACGCCGGTGGCTGCCCGCGCCGCTGCGCGGGCCCGTGTTCGGTGCCATCGCGAACGCCATCGGCGACGCCGATGGGTCGGGCCGGCGCGCAAGCTGGGCGCGGGGGTGGCAACGGATCGCGGACGGCGGTCACGCCGGTTACGCGGCAAGTACGATGATCACGACGGCGCGCCAGCGCGACACCCTGTTTTCGCCTGCACTGAAACGTGAATTGGCCGGCTATCGGGCCGATACCGTGGTCGCCGACCACGCCCGGCGCGCGGACACGGACGATCCGCTGGCACTGGCGCAATTCATCGACTTCCAGCTGTACCTGCCGGGTGACATCCTGACCAAGGTCGACCGCGCGAGCATGGCCAACTCGCTGGAAGTGCGGGTTCCATTGCTGGACCACAAGCTGCTGGAGTGGGCCGCCACCCTGCCCGCATCACTCAAGCTGCACCGCGGCGAGGGCAAGTACGTGCTCAAAAAGGCGGCTGAGCGGCGCCTGCCGAAGGAAATCCTCTACCGGCGCAAGATGGGGTTATCGATCCCGTTGGCCGACTGGTTCCGCGGCGCTCTGCGCACGCGCGCGGAGGCGCTGGCGGAGAGCGAAGTCCTGCTCGGATCGGGGCTGATCCAGGCAGAGGGCGTTGCCGAGCTCGTGCGCGCCCATATGGCCAGGGAGGCCGATCACTCGACCCTGTTATGGGCGCTGTTGATGTTGGACGGCAGCCTCCGGGGCCTGGAAGCGATGCCCATGGCGACTGATACGACGGCGATCCCTTTGGCGAGTGCGACCTGACAGGGGCCGCCGCTACATCAAATCAGGCTACGGCGCGCCCGCGCTGCTCCACCGTACGGGAAATCGGCGGCTCGCCCCGTTCGCGCACCAGACGGGCGGGGTTACCGACATAAACACCGAGTGACTGACAGGGTCGCACCACGACCGCGCCGGCGCCGATCACTGCACCCTCCCCCACGGAAGCCATCACGATCGCCCCGTTGGCGAGCCACGAGCAGGGACCGATGATCGTCTTCTCGAGTTCGCCGCCCTGCTCGCGAATGGGGATGTCGAGGCGGTCGATGTAGTGCACGCGTGGGCCACTGATCACATCGACATGGCTACCGATCAGCACATCATCACCGATCTCGGAAAGGCCGATATTGCAGTGACTGCCGATGTACACATCGCGCCCGATAGTGATGTCGCGCTGCGCGAAGGTCGTACCGAAGCCGGTGTACAGGTTGGGGGCGCCGCCGGGCAGTACCGTGTCGTAATAGGCGCGACGGAGATACACACCCGGCAACCCCGGCATCAGCGCGAACAGCTGGGACCCAAAACAGAACCACTCATCCCTGCGATCCAGAGGGCCGAGCAGGCGGATCGGCAGACTGACCGGCGCCGCGATCATCCAGGCGACGGCATACAGGGCGCTGCGCAGCAACGATCGCATCAGGACTCCCCCTTCCTTCGACTTCAACTGTTCCCTGCAGCCCGGTCCGCACGGCCCCGGTTCAACTATTCCCTGCGGCCCGGCCCGCACGGCACCGGCATCCTTATGCCCCATTATCGGGCATGTGTCATTCCCGCGGGGTCTGCCATTCTGTCTGTCTAATAGCACGTCTGGCGTGATAAGCAATAGCAGCCGAGGTAAACGGGCTCGTGGCCGGCTACTGTCGCACCGCCCTGCCCAAGGGCACGCCACCCGATTCCGGCGCCAACGTCTCGGCGTACGCATCAACCATGTCGCGGTCGCGATATCCAGTCAGCACGCGTTCGCGCGCAACGCCACCCAGGTGGCCACGCAGACGCTGATCAGCGCAGATGCGCGCAAGCGCGGCGGACAATCCGGACACATCCCCCGGTTCGACGAGTTCGCCGCCGCCCTCGGCCAGCAGATCGGGTATACCACCGACGGCGGTCGCAACGCAGGGTACCCCGCAAGCCATCGCCTCAAGCAGCACCATCGGCAGTCCTTCCGTCCGCGATGCCAGCACGAGCAGATCGAATTGCGGCATCAGCTGAGCAATATCATTGCGGTCGCCAAGCAGGCGTACCCGGTCATCCAGACCAAGGTCGCGGATAAGCGTTTCGATTGCCAGACGCTCGCTGCCATCACCGACCAGCGCGAGCTGAGCGCGGCTGTCCGGATGGGTTTCGATCATTCCTGCAAAGGCCCGCAACAGGGTCACGTGGTCCTTGTCCGGGTGCAGCCGCGCTACACAGCCGACCAGAACCGAATCCGCGTCCGCTCCCATAATGGACCGCAACCTCGAATCAGGCGCAGCCGGGGCGAAATACTCGCTATCGATGCCGTTGACGATCACCCGAACGCGTTCGGCAGCGATACCAAGGTCCTCGATGAAATAGCGTGCCAGCCCGTGGTGGATCACGGTGATCCGTTCCGCGCGATGTGCACAGCGGGACAGCCGCCGCCGGACCCGCGGTTCCGTACGCAACTGGTAATCCGTGTGTTCGGTCACTACGAATCGCCGCACCCCGGCCAATCTGGCCGGCCAGTAGCACAACAGGAACATCGGTATATGCTGGACGTGCAGGACATCGGGGCGGAGGCGGCGACAGAGCCGAAAGATCGCCCAGCGGCGGGCCAAACGTCCGTGTCGCTCGATATCGAGTCCATGACAGGTGACTCCGGTACCGGCCAGCAGCTCGCGTATCGGGCCATCGGCGGCATGGGTGGCCGCGAGGTCCACGCACCAGCCACGGGCTGCCAGTGCCTTCGCGATCACGGCACCAATGCGCTCCGAGCCCCCGCGATCGAAACTGAAAAGGACTTCGAGCAGGCGCGGTGGTGAACTCATCGGGTGACCGCATGACCACAGGCGGCCGCAAGGACATCGCCAAGACGGCCTGTCAGATACCCGCGATCGAAGTCGCGCACAAAGGCCGGATCGACCTCCGGGACTCGAACATCGCGCTCCCGCCAGAGGGCCTCGAGCGCCGCGTTGACGGCGTTGTCATCCGGTTCGGTGACCACCCGCGCGCCCGGTGCATGGCGGCTGACGATTTCGGCGTTGTCGCCGGGCGGACACTCGGCCAGTACGGGCAGTCCCGTCGCCAGGTATTCATAGGTCTTGGCGGCAATGGCGACATAATCCCGGACGCCCTCCTCGAACCCCTGGCGCAGGTACAGCACCGAGGCCGAACGCATCCGTTTCAGTGCCTCTTCGGGTGCGAGTTGGCCGGTTACTTCGATCGCAACCCGGTCGCGCCATTTCTCAAGCGCTGGATGACTCGGCCCCACCTGAACGAAGCGTGTGTCCGGCAGATCAAGAGCTGCCAGCGCCTGCAGAACGCGCTCGGGGCTGCGCGCGCCATACAGTGTGCCGACATGCATGATCGTAAAGGGGTCGCCGGCCGTACGCGGGTAGGCCGTGTGCAGTGCATCGTAGCCGTTGGGGATGCAGACGAAACGATCCGCGTATTCCGGGTACGCGCGCTGATAGAGCCGCAACGCGCCGGGCGTATTCAGGATAATCCGCTCGGCCTCGGTGATGGCGCGCCGCTCCAGGCGCTCGATTCGCCGCTTGTACAACGACGAGGTCCACGCGGCGTGCGGGTTCAGGCTCCAGGCGTCGCGGAAATCGATAATCAGTGGCCGACCGCTGCGGCGGCGAATGTCCAGCGCAATCGGCACACCGGAAAACGGCGAGCAGCTGACGTAGACGCAGTCATGTGCAATAGCGAGTTCCGCTCCCCTTCGCCGCGCCCGCCAACCGATCTGGGGGTCAGGCACGGTCAACAGTTCGCGGCACCAGTGCCCGGCCACCGGCCGGCCACGCAGCCAGCCGGCAATACGCGAGAGGGCGCCATCGGCGAGCGCCACTGGACGGTCAAGGTTGAATTCCGGGCAGCGCTCGATGGCAATACCGTCGGGTATCGGTGCGCCTCGCCCCGCTACGCCCCAGGAGTCATACGATTCCCCCACCGTCAGCACGGTCGGGCGCCAGCCATGAGCCGGCAGGTGCCGAGCGAATCCCACGCTGCGTGCTACCGCCGCCGTCTGCAGCGGCGGGAAATAGTAGCAGAGCATGAGAACGCGCCGCGCCGGCGCCCCGGATCCAGCGGGATCAATCGGCGCCACGGCTTCGCCAAACGCGTGCGGTTCATTTTTCATGGCGCACCCGCGACTGCCGCGCGGTGGCGGTAGCAGAGCTACGCCCGCGTCGACCCGAGATCGGCCGCCAGCCGCCGACCGGCGCCTGTGGGCGTGGCTGCCGCGGTCCACCTTTGGTCCGGGCTATCGCGCGCGATCCCGGTTCGTCTTCGATGTGCGGCTCCGCCCGAGAGGAAGGGGCAAGCACAAGGCTCTGCAACCCGGCGAACACGCCAAGCACCGCGAAGAGCACGCCCGCGTAGGCAGCCGAGAGGAAGAAGCCGGTCACCAGATAACCGAGCAGCGCACCGCGCAGGCCCAATGCCACCGGCAACGCCCAGTGATCGGGCGGTGCCCGTGGTGGCTGCAGCCGGACCTGGCGCGCGATGCCGAACGCAGTCGCCAGGATAAGGATCATCACTACCCACCCCTGCACGCCCAGCTCGACGCCGAGCTCGATCCAGAGGTTGTGCGCCGCCTTGTAACGACCGCCCTGCCTACCCTCGACCGCTTCGAATGCCTTGATCCCGTACCCCCACGGCCGCGCGGCCATGGCGTCCAGGCCGCGCCCCCAGATCGCGACCCGCCCGCTCGATTCGGTCAGGTTGTAGTCCGCCTCGAGCGCGCCCATGGTGCCAATGCGGTCCCAGACGGTCGCCGGCACCGACACCAGCAGAACGGTAACGCCCAAAGCCGCCGCAGCGAGTTTCCCCGGTGAGAAGCGCGCACCGAGGCCACCATCCGACCGCGGCAGGCGGGCAAAGAACAGATATCCCCCGACCACGATCAGGCCAAGAAAACCGCCGCGCGAGCCGGTGAGCAGTATCCCGACGAGCATGCTCCCGCAAAGCAGGAGCAGGACGACACGCCCAACGCCATTGATCGCAAACAGCACGGCCACCGCCAGAGGCAGCAGCATGACAAGCACCATCGCAAGATCGTTCGGATCGTAGGCGGCGCTTACGGAGATGCGCGTAGTCTCGGCACTGGCCGCGGCGAGTACGGCATTGACGCTGAGCAGGCCGGTGGCGATCAGCAGGACCGCGACGTAGAAACGCAGCGTACGGGTGTTCGCAAGGGTCCTCGCGATGATAAAGAACAGGATCATGTTGATGAGCAGGCCACCCAACAGGAAGCCCAGGCTGTAACTGCGCCACACGGACCAGAGCACGCTGACGGCCGCGAACACGAACCACACGGCCAGCAGTTTCGCCAGACGCTGGTCGAAAACCCGGGGGTTGCCCACCTCGCGCGGACCCAACGCGATTGCGGCCGCGGCCCAGATCACGGCGATCTTGCCAAGATGCATGGAGGCGAGAAACGGAACCAGTTCGGGCAGCCGTCCAACGCCGATCAGTATCAGCAGGGCGCCGGGCCAGACGGCTGGATGCAGGGGTTCACGATCCACGGGTTTCACGGGCTGAATTCACCTATTGAGGCCAACGCACGTTCACGCTCGCGCGGCCCGACGCCGGCATGGGTCGGCAGGGTCACGAGGTGGCGTGCAATCCGTTCGGCCCCGGGCATCGGGGCGTCACCGTCGACGCGCAACGCACGGACCTGTTCCAGTTCCGAAAGCGCGCGCGGGTACAGCCCACAGACGCCGGCCTGTGCAGCGCGCGCGCGCACCCTGGGCGCCGCGTCGAGCCACGGCACGGTCAGCATGACAGGGTATCGGTGCGGGGCGTAGTCGGGGATATCGCAGCCACCGGGTTGCGGTCCGGGCAGGCCGGCAAGCGCGTCCGCATAGGCCAGGGCCGCGATGCGACGTCCGGCCAGCAGACGATCCATGCCGGCGGCAAGCACGGGATACAGACGCTGCTGCTGCCGCGAAGCTGCTCGCACCTCAATGCGATCGGGCCAGCGGGTACGACCGATGCCGAGAAACGGCAGGCGTGCCGGCAGCCAGAACGCGCGTGGATGCAGGAGGCCATCGACGAGTACCGCCTTCGCCGCGCGGATCGCTTCTCCGCCTCGCGCCGCGGGTGGCACATTCGGCCATGCACGCGCGAAAGCGCCTACCGGTCCCGCCAGACCAACCTGGAGCCAGCCACCACCGGATGTGCTCAGAGGCTTTCCGCGAGCGGTGCTGGTCATGCGCACCGCCACGCCGGGGGCAGGTCCGGCGCGCGGATCCTGAGCCTGGGCGGCGTCCTCTACCAGCCAGGCGCCGGCCGCCGCGGCAAGGCGCGCATGGCTCGTAAGATCGGGGCGACGGCCGAGCAGATGGGTCGAAACGATCGCCAGCGTGTCCGGCCCCACGCGCTCCGCAAGCGCGGCGGGCTCGAAGTCGAGGGTGGCCGGATCGAGATCCACCAGCGCGATACGCAGACCGGCGTACTCCACGGCCGCCGCGACGGACCAGCACGTCCAGGCGGGCAGGATCACGGTGGACCGCTCCGGCGAGGCCTGGGCAAGGACGCCAAACGCCCACCGGAGGGCTCCCTGTCCAGTGGAGAAACCGTAGGCCTCGTCGGCCCGGATGCGCCCGCCCAGGGACCGTAAGAGCGCCGACCACCCCATCGGGCACGCGACCGGCGGCATACGATAGAACATCCCGAAGACAAGGTTCTGGGTCAACACGCCATCGCGCCTCATGTCGCGGACACCGCCGAGCGCCGAAGCCACCGCCAGAACTCCGCAAGATCGGCCACCGGAACGGCACGCACGAGGAGCAACGCCAGCGGATACACCACCAGCAGCAGCAAGAGTTTGAAGCCGATCGCCATAACGATACTGCCATGATCGCTGCTTCGTCCGATCACGACAATCACTACACCCACCGCCAACGGCGCGAACGCGCGGTGATAATCCCAGCGTAATGTCGACGCCCGTGCCGCCAGATATTGCGTCACCCCAGCCATTGCCGTGAAAGCGATAAGCGTCGCCACCGCCGCGCCGGTCGCGCCGTAAAACGGTACAAGCAGGAAGTTGACGACCACGTTGACGCCGGCGCCAGCGGCGGTGGCGAGCGCGACCCAGCCGGTCCGGCTTTCGGCATAGAGCGGCCCCATCGAGAGCTGGTTCATGGCGGCAAGCACATACCCAGCGGCGATGATCGGTACCAGCGATGCGGCCGCGTGGTAGACGGGCGGCGAAATCAACGCCAGCACCTCGTCGATGAACAGTGACAGGCCCACACCGGCACCGACCAGCACAATCCCATATGCCGACAGGACCTGGTTATACATCCGGTCGCGGCCGGTCTCCCGATACAGCACATGCATCCGATTTCCCCATATGAGCGAGAACGGATGGGCGATCACCGCGCTGATCAGGAACCCGAATTTGTAGGCAAGGGCATAGAGTCCAACCGCCTCCAGTGAAACGAACATATTCAGGATGTAGCGATCGGCAAAGTGCAGTACGAACAGAAACAGAGCTGCCGGTATCAACGGTAGACTGTAAACGACCATCCGCTGCAGCAGGACCGGGTGCAGCCCCAGTCCGGTTCGGCGTGCAACCGAGACAATCACGATTGGCCCGACGACCCCCGTCGCGATCGCGGCCGCCAACAGGACACCGAACACGCCCCAGTCAAAAACGACGAGGAAAAGGATGCTTCCAACCAGCATCAATAGCAGATGGATCCACGTAATCGCGACAAACAGGCGACTGCGCTCGTGGATTCTGAGTTCACTCATCGCGATCTGCTGAACCAGTTCCAGCGCAGTCGTGAAGAAAACGATCTGCAATAGCGTTGCGTGTTCCGAGGAGCCAAACAGCAACCGGGCAATATCACCGGTAAAAAAAGACGCAACGATGAAGAATAACAGCCCGACGATAAGCATCGCCGTCAACGAGGTCGCCAGGACCTGACGGCGTTCCGCGGCATCCGCTGCGGCATGATAAAAGCGGAACATCGCCGCCACGAGCCGTCCACCGATGATCAACGCCATGACATCCGTGGTCAGGGCGACCAGTTCCAGAGTTCCATAATCCGCGGGTGTCAGATGGTGCGTATAGATCGGAATCAACAGGAAACCGATCAGTTTTGACACCATCACGCCGCCCCAGTAGACGGCCGAATGTCCGATCATTCCGGTGAGCCCGACCGGCGGGGGAGATCCTGCATCGGGCTCAGGGGCGGCCGTGGTGCGCGCAGTCATACCTGGGCTACCAGGGTCTCGAGTTCGCGGACCCGAACAGACCAGTCCTCCCCCGAGACGGACTGCGACACGGCGTCGCGGTCAGGGCGATTGGACAACGTGTGCCGTATCGCCACCGCGAACTCAAGCGCCGTATCTGCACTTGCCACGAACGGCGACCGCTCAGGCAACTCCGGATGGGGTGTGGAAACAACCGGGCACCCGGCGGCGAGATATTCGCGAACCTTCGTGGGGTTCGCGAAACGGTTCCGCTCATTCCTCTTCCATGGCAACAGGCCAATATCGATATGGGCCAGATATGTCGCCAGCATTCCAAAAGGCCGTGCGCCGATGTAATGAACGTTCGGCAAATCCGGCGGCGTTACCCCATCCTCAACGGGCCCGATTACTACAAACGATACCTCTGGCATCGAGAACATCAGTTGATACATCAGGTCGAAGTCCAGATGCTCACCGACAAGACCGATATAGCCCACACGGGGTTCCGGAACATCCGCAAACTCTTCCGGCAGACACAACTTCTCGACCGCTGCCGGCCTGAATGACGCCCATGCGACACCATGCGGGAAGTAATGGACAGTCGAATGCAGTCTCTCTTTCGCCGAAACAAGCTCACGGGATACGGCAAAAACCGCATCAACCCGCTCAAGCAATTCCATCTCCAGGCGCCGGACCAACGGCGCATCCATGCCCGGCAACGCCGAGTGCTCATCCGCACAGTAATAGATTACGTGTGTTGGATTCAGAACATCCACCACATCGACCGTGGCAGGACATGCGGTTATCACCAAGGGGCGAACGACACCATTCCGGCGTGCCACCCGGCGCAGGTAACCTCCCACGAACCAGCGGTTAAGCGATCGGACCCATGCATACTTCAGCCAGGGAATCGCGAGCGGGCTTACGACTATCGGTCGACGCTCATGCGCTGCATCGGTCTTCGATTTCTTCCCAAGAGAGCGGAGAAACAACCAGAGTTTTCTGCCGATACGCCGCAGATCCCTGATCTGCAATCCGGGCGCCCGTAAACCCAACGAGTCAACCCAGATCACCTGATGGCGCTCGGACAGACCCGACGCCAGGTACTTTCCCGTACTGTGGTGACCGGCCCAGTCCTCGCCGAAAAATACGATCCAGCGTTCGCCGCTTACAGTGGCTGGCTGTGGCATCACCGGGACGGGATCAGCCGTGGTTGTCTTCATGGGAGATTTCGCACGATCCCCGGGCCAAAGCGATTCGCGACTGCCAACGGGAGATGACGCCAGAGGCGGATCGCCATTCGGTACTTTGGATTGTCGGGATTGAGCGCTGGTATAACGCCGCCCTCTGGGAGCCAGTAATGCCAATAGCACGGAACCTCCAGCGCCCCCCACTGACGCTTGAAGCGGTGCGTCCCGCTGTCGATGCTGGAACGTCCGAAATCGAATTCGGTGAAACCATGCTCGACTGCGAATTCCAGGCAGCGCCAGTAAAGGAGCATATTCACGCCGAGCGGATTCGCCGAGCGCAACGAGGACGCCCAGGGAATCTCCAGTCGCGTTCGAAAACCCAGCAGAAACGCGGCCGCCACCGGCACGTCACCATGGCGCACGACCACCAGCCAGGTCTGTTCACACAGCGCCAATACGGCACGGAAGAAATCGCGTCCGTACACGGGCGTTCCGAGGTCCCGCATATTGCGTGAGAAGACGGCGTAGAAATCCGCCACCAGTTCTTCACCGCCGTACTCCACCGTTACGTCCTCGCGCATGGGCCGTCTCACCTGCGCACGCAGCTTCGATCCGAGCTCCGACCAGAGTGTCTCGGTCGCGGCCGGCAACGGCCTCCGCATGATGACCTTGGTATCACGAACGGGCCAACGTTCGGCGCGTGGCTCCGCATCACGGAACTCGATATGATCGAGTCCGAGTTCGACCGCACGAGCTCCCGCCACATCCATCAGCGCTTCCGCGACGGGGCCGTCGTCCGCGAGGGCACCGCCATAGTTACCGAAGGGGACAGACACGCCGTAATGACCGAACAGGCGACTCTTGAGGTAGTCGACCGCGAGTACACCGCGGATCGAATCGGTGCTATCACGGGCCACCCAGCGATCCCCCGAATGCCCGAAGGCCACTGCCACAACCCGGCGCCAGGCATCAAGATGATACGCCGAGCCATGCTCGTGACCCTGCACGTAGGCATCCCAGGCGCGCAGATCATTCGGGCCGGCGGCTTCGATCCGGAACCCCTGAACCATATCCACTGCAGCGCTCATGCCAGGCCTCGCGGGTACGATCGAGCGGATACTCCCGGATTCCGGGCAATACGTCCCGGCACGGGCGCGCTGGCCGACTCGACGCGGAGTACGCTCTTCGTGCGATCAGGCATGGGCGGCCTCCGGCGGTACCGCCGCGGCATCAAGCCGTGCAGTGGCCAACACCTCACCGACCGGTGCGAACGAGAAATCGCGCAGCAGCCACTCAAGGCGTTCCATGCAGCGATGGAGGTTGTTGTAATGACGGAATCGGGACAGCAACGATGTTCTCACGCGCGGCTGTTGGGGATCGACTTCCCAAGGGTGCAGATAGAAAACAAAGGCTTGACCATCGCGCCGGTTGACGCTGGCCAGTCCGGTCCGGGTAAGGCGATACGGATAAAGGCGGAAATACCCACCGCCGGCAATCGGCAGATCGACTCCGGCGACGCGCCAGGTCGTCAGCGGGAATTCGATCAGATCGAAACCCGCTGGCGTTCGCAGGCGGTGAGGCCAGCGTTCGAATCCAGCGATACCGTAACGGTCATGATGCACGGGAAAGATGCTTGAATCCCAGGTGAAACCGGCCTCGGCAATCTCATCGAGTGCCCACATCGATGCCCGGGTGATCGAATAGCTCGCGGCCCGGTAGCCATACACCGGCTCCTGTACCTGGTCTTCCAGTATCGCCTTGCCTCGCCGGGTTTCCTCACGGAAATCCGCCTGCGTCTGTTCATAGATCAGGCGATGACTGTAACCATGACTTGCGACCTCGTGGCCCGCGGCAGCAATCGCCCGGACGAGCCCAGGGTAGCGCTCCGCGATCCAGCCGAGCACGAAGAAGGTACCGCGCACGCCAGCCCGATCGAACAGAGCCAGCAGACGTTCGGTATTGCGCTCCACACGCGATTCCATTCTTGGCCAATCCTCGCGAGCGATGCTGTCGGCGAGCGCGGAAACCTGGAACCAGTCTTCGACATCGACGGTCAGCGCGTTGACAACGGTCCGCGTCATCGTGAGCCTCCTCCCCCGGACTGCCCCGCGACCAGTGCATCCGCCACACGGGCGAGATCGGCCCGAAGCCCCCGGATCTGCTCGGTCAACGACAAGCCCAGTGCGCGAATCTCGTGCTGCAGTTCCGTACCCGGCGCCTCGCCGCGCGGAGGCGTGACCCGATGCGCCCGCTCACTGTACGGAAGCCAGCCGAGTTCCCTGGCGGCCGTTTCCACCACCTCGGCATCGACTCCATCGCGCTCATCCACATACGCGGTAAGGAGCGCCATGTCGGAGAGCGAGTTGATGAGACGCGGGATGCCGCCGGCGTACCGGTGGATGACCGCGAATGCATCTTCCGCAAACAGATCCGTACGACTGCACCCCGCGATACTGATCCGGTGCAGCAGATAGTTCCGGCTGTCTTCGGGTGATAACGCACCGAGATGGAACCGCAGCCGCACGCGCTGCGCGAGCTGCTCGAGCTCGGGCGAGCTGATCAGACGATCGAGTTCCGGCTGCCCCATCAGGACCAGACTGGCCACCTTGACCTGGTGCAGTTCAATGCCCGACAGAAGGCGGACCTCTTCCAGTGCCTTGTATCCAAGGCACTGCGCCTCGTCGATCGCGATGATTACCCGCCGTTCCTGCTCCGCCTGATCCAGCAGAAACTCCCGCAACTGCTGCATCAGAGACACCTTTCCACGCTCATCCGGTTCCTCGCCGAAGGCGACAAGGATCGCTTCAAGCAACTCACGCTCGGATAGCTGCGTCTGATCGATGCGGGCCAGCAGGACATCCTGATCAAGATCGTCAATAAAACGGTTCAACAGCGTCGTCTTTCCCGCGCCGATTTCTCCCGTAATGACCACGAACCCATCACCACTCACCAGTGCGTACTCAAGATACGCCTTGGCCCGCGCATGACCCGGGCTGAAATACATGAAATCAGTATCCGGCGCTACCCGAAACGGGTGTCGTTCGAAACCGAACGCGTTCAGATACAAGGTGTCACCTCCTCACTCCCCCCAGCGATAACCGGCCGCGAGGAAGACCCGGTTCTCCTCGAAACTGCTTCCTGCCGCGGACGAATCGCGTTCCCAGTATAGATAGCCGCCTTCCACAAACATGTTACGTCCCAGTAAATGACGCAAACGGATACTGGTCGTCCAATCATCGTCTCTGCGGTTGAGTAACAGGTAGTCGGTGCGTTCTCCACGGATCAACCATTCAACGCGATCCACCGGCGTAAGGGGATACTCTATACCGAGACTGCCGCCAAATCGCTCGCGATCCAGCTGCAGATTGCCGGTCTTGAAATCTTCCTCAGCCACCAACCCGCCGAGAGTGACATCGAGCTTGGCTCCGCGTCTGATCAGACGCGCCTGCACTTCCGACAGAATTACGATATCATCATTATCGAACGCATCCGCGGCCGGCAACTCTACCGTCTGCGCGTTGCGGCCAAGCAGGCGGACTCCGGTGTCGGTCAACCCGGTCTCAGCGGTCAAATCGAACTCGGTCCGCCGTGTCGGCTTATACGCCCAGTCGAACCTGGCAAATCCGCGTTCAATCCAATTGCCGTTCTCCTGTTCTATGCGACGTTGCCCCCCCGTAAGCGAAACAGAACCCCGAGCAAGGCGGTGAGTCCCACCTATACCGATCTCGTCCAGCGTATAGTCCAACGGATCCCCGCTGAACTCGGTGAACTCGACATCCTGCCTCTGTATGTTCACCGCGACCTCATTGAGCGTACTCAAGCGATGCGACCACATCGCTCCCAGGGCCCAGCGCTCACTGTCATTCCCGCGCTCGAAGTACGTATTCCCATACCGGGCGCCGAAGGTCAGCTGATCGACGGGTGACGGATCGAAGCGTAGGTCCGGTCCCATCGTAAAAGTATTAACATCCTCGATGTTATCCGGGGTCTGTGGATCGAGCTCTTCGGTTCGGACCTGTTGAAAACGATTCTCGAAACGAAAATCGAGACGATCCTCAATCAGGTGCAGATCGGCCACCGCCGAGAGATCACCGGCGGTACCATCCGTAGTTGCGTCATCGCGATAATCCCGATATTCCAGATTCCCCTCGATACCCGCGGTAAGCGCACGACTCGCCGTACTCCAGTCGAAATTCATATATGGAGTCCGCGCGAGATCCGATTGCTCGTTCTCTTCGGTAAGACCAATGTTATCGGTGCTCTCGAGACGAAAACCGATTTCGACATTGGTCTGCGCGAAACCGAGCGCAGGGAAAACAGCCAGTATCGCGAGAAGCGAGAAACCGGAAGCCCTATGAATCCCGCCCATCACCTTGAGGAGCCGCCGTTTCATTCCGGTAGTCACGCGGAGAAGGGCATGGGTGGGTCATTGTTTATCACACTACCCACGAAACGATCCGGTGGAAGGCTGCCGACAGCGGCCTCGACCTGGCTGGCGGTGACGCCCGCGTAGGGAATGACAAGCATTGCGCTATGACATATATCCGCAAGGATGCGGGTATCGGCTGTACCGAGGATCGGAGGTGCGTCCACGATCACATAGCGGTCGGGATACCTTCCGAGGATTTCCTGAAACAGTGTACGCAATCGGGTTCCGGTAAAATACTCGGCACCGCCCACCCGGGAACGGCCAACCGGCAGAATGCGCATCCTCGGCACCCCGGTTTCGTGGATGATGCGGCCAACCCGGGTTTCATGGCCATCAAGGTAATCCGTGAGCCCCGGCACCGCCTCATTGCCGTCGGCGAACAGGTCAGAGGCCTGGGGATGGGCAATATTGCAATCCACCAGCAATGCCGTTTTTGTCTCCTCCAGCGCGAACGCAGCGGCCAGATTACGGGCGACGAAACTGGTGCCCGCGTCTTCGTTGACTCCGGTCACGAGCAGCAGGAAGTTTCGGCTGCCAGCGCGGCGCAGAAGCGAAGTCCGCAATTGCCGAAAGGCATTGGTCACCTTCGGTGTCATAGCCGGATGGATGATTCGCATCGCGGTAAGCGCCTGCGGCTTCCGCGGCAGCGACTCACGCATACGGGCGATACTCGCGGTACCACGCGCACGGCTCTCGAGCGTCCCGGGTATCGAGCGACTCCCGTCGGGCTGAGTGGTGATTCGCTCGAGCGCCTGTTCGATCTTGCTGGCCATGATCAGAGGATCCCCATTTGGCGGCCCACCAGGGCCGCAATCACGCCGGCAACACCGGCCACACCGATCAATACGGCGAAAAACGTACCCAGGCTTCGAAGGCGTCGGTCACCAACAGTGTCCATATGAGGGATCGTTTCCAGTACCTGTGTCCCGCTGTCGCGAGTCAGCCTCTCCGCACTGCGGACGCGCGGATCCACCAGCAGAATGGCGAACAACAAACCGATCGGAATCCCCGCGCCGGCCACCATTCCGCCAACCGCAAAATGGAGCATCCGTGGTCCCGACGCGTCATGCGGCCGATACGCGGGCTCACTGACGCGCAGCGTCAGGCCCTGTTGCTCGCTGTCGAGATTGACCGAGACGCGGGCGTTCTCACGCCGGCGCTGCAGATCCTGGTAGATATCCCGGTTGACCTCGTAATCGCGGGCGAGTTTCTCGTACTCAGCCTGCAGGCCCTGAATCTCGCCTGAACGCGCGATCGTCTCGACCAGCTTGCTCTCAAGATCGCCTTTGCGCGAACTGAGAAGATTGATTTCTCCGCGTACCGTATACAGTTCTTCCTGCAGCTTCTGGTAGACCGGATTGTCCCGGGTGGCGCCGAAACTCAAGCCGCCGCCGGATCCCGCATCGGGGTTCTGTTGAACATCACGGCGCAGTTCGGCGAGCTTTTCTTTGATACGCACTACATCCGGATAGGTCTCGTGGTAGCTCAGGCGTAAGGTATCCAGCTCTTCCTGCAACTCGGCGATGCGCTTACGACGCGCGTCCAGGGCGGTCGACAGCATGGATACCTCTGCCTCCCCCGAGAGCTGTTCGGTCAGCGTCGTCTCCCTGAGCCGGGCTTCGCGGATTTCCTGGTCCAGGTCATCGATCTGTGTACGCAGCTCATTCATGCGCTGTGTAACTTCACGATCGGAGCCGGGTTGCGCCAGCGGATTGGCCTTACGCAGTGCCCGGATTTCCTCCTGGGTTTGCTCCAGTTTTTTCTCGTACTGTTTGACCTGACGATCGATAAACTCGTACGCGGCCACGCTTTCCTGACTTCTTCCTGCACGCATCTCGTCGAGAAAACGCTGGGCGATTGCCCGCACGGTTTCGTACGCCTGATCGGCATCGCCGTCACGGTAATCGACCTGCACGAGATTATCTCCCGGGTTGGTTACCGTGATCCGCTCGCGGATCGCTTCGATCTGCTCCGCGACATCCCGCTGAGGCGACTCGGGCGTAATCCAGCCCCCCGCCTCGAGCACATCTCGTAACAGGCTGCGGCTGTAGATCACCTCGCGCGCGTTCTCGTACTGGTTCTGGATGTCTCCGCGGGCGGCGCGGCCTGCCATCAGGCCATCAACGATGTTCGTGGACTCGACGAGGATCGTCGTCGAGCTGGAATACGATTTCGGCCACACGGCTCCAGCGCCGGTCGCCAGCAAGGCGATCAGGGCGAAACCAAGGCTGACGCGGATCCGCCAGCGCCACACTTCCTTGATGAGCAACCGGAGTTGCTGTTGGAGTTCGTCACCCATTGCATTCGTGCCTCAGAATAGCCGTTCCGGGACCGCGACGATATCGCCCGGTCGGAGCGTGTAGTTGGTCGTCAGATCACCGTCGGCCAGAATGTCATCGAGGCGCACCGGGTAGGTGCGGCGCTCCTTGCCATCACTGCGGTACAGACGGGAACGATTCGGCGATGCGAATTCGGTCATTCCCCCCGCCTCCAGCACCAGGTCGAGAACCGTCATGCCGGGCCGGAACGCCATCGAGAGGGGCGTTTCCACGGCACCGGTTACACGCACTCGATAGAGATATTCATGACTGTTCAGTTCGGTGACGATGACCGTCACTTCCGTGTCACGGATGTAGTAACCGAGTGCCTGCTCGACCACCTCGGCGAGTTCCTCCGGCGTACGCCCACCCGCGCGGACGTCACCGACCAGCGGCACGGAAATCATGCCGTCGGGGCGCACCGGCGTCGTGACTGATACGTCGGGATTTCTCCAGACGTCGACCTGCACCATGTCGGCCGGTCCGATCCGATAATTTTCGACCCGGGCCGACTGCGCGTTGGGATCATCGTCCGGCATGGTCGACATGGACGTACAGCCCGCCAGCACCAGCACGCTCGCCAGAATGGACGGCCAAAGCCGCCGTAACCGCAACCTCATTGTCTCCCTCCTCCCGCCCGGATTCCGGCCGGACAGCAGTCCGGACCGGGGTATTTATATAGACCAGGCAATCGTCACCAACAACGGCAGCAACGAAGATTTCGTGGATATCCCGTCACCGTGCCCCCTTTCCCCAGAGCACGACTTCGGCCGTCTGCAGGAGGATCGTCAGATCCAGCTGAAGATTCCGGTTCTTGACGTAGTACAGGTCGTACTGGAGCTTTTCGAACGCATCCCGGTCGGAGGCCCCGTATGGATAACGGATCTGGGCCCATCCGGTCAGACCCGGCTTGACTCGGTGGCGGTCGGCATAGCGGGGAAAAATCCCCTCCAGGTGGTCGACGAATTCGGGACGCTCGGGCCGCGGGCCGACGAAGCTCATCTCGCCGCGCAGGACGTTGAATATCTGCGGCAGCTCGTCAATCCGGTACCGGCGCAGGATCCGCCCGACCGATGTAACCCGGTCGTCGCCGGCGGTCGCCCAGCGCGCGGTACCGTCCGCTTCGGCATCGGGTCGCATGCTGCGAAACTTCAGGACCTGGAAAACCGTGTCATTCGTCCCGACACGCGCCTGCCGGTACAGGATCGGCCCGCGAAAACCGGATTCGATCCATACGGCGAGCGCAGCCAGCAGAATGAGCGGCGAAGCCAGAATCAGAAGGGAGAGACTGACGACGATATCGAACAGGCGCTTGACGCGGTCACCGATGAAGCTCGAATGGAAACCAGTCGAAAACGCCAGCCAGCTCGGCAGGAGAATATCGAGACTGACACGCCCGGTTTCACGCTCATAGAACGTGGCGACGTCGGATACGACCATCCCGTGCGCCCGACACAGAAGCAACTGGTGCATATCCAGGTTCTGGCGCCGTTCATCCGGACCGACCACGATCTCGTCGATACCGTGATCGATGGCCCAGGTCGACAGCGGGGCGTCGAGTTCAACCAGTTCCGACTCGGGCACGGCAAGACGGTCATTGGCATGACGGACATAACCGACGATGCGCAGGCCGATCAGATCGGTACGGCGCCTCAGGCGGGAAAGGACTTCCGCCCGTTGACCGGCGCCCAGGACCAGCACCCGGCGCTTGCCTTCTTCGTACCGTGCGATACCCAGGATCTCTGCGCGCAGTATAAGGACGGCCAGAAACCCAAGCGCCAGGGCAATGAAGAGTACACCACGCCCCAGGAATATCTGCGGGAAGGCGTAGTAAATCAACGCGGTCAACGTCGTCCCGCCGGCAAAGGCGAGGACAATCCGTACGACGATCCCCTCCAGCCCGTCGCGCAATCGCCGGTTGTACAGACCTACGGCGGTCATCGAGACCAGCAGGGCCGCGCTGAAAACGACGGCTTCGGGCCACACCGGTCCGATGCTCGTCCGGATCTCGGACGGATCCGTCCCGACGCGTATCAGGACCGCAAGATACACGGCCCCGACCAGAAGGAATCCTTCAAGCACGGGCAACCAGTCGAACAGCCGCCCATAATACCTTGCCAGTTTGTTCATATTGCTCCGCGCCATCACAACGACCGCCGGGGAACCGGTCGGCCTGCAAGCCGCACGTGCGCGGGGTCAGCCGGCGCCCCGAACCACGGGACTGTTTATAGTCGGAAATCCGCTGTCTTGCGCGGTCGGATTGATTACATGGATGACATTACGCAAAGGGGTTACCGATTCCGGCCCTGTCGCCGGGAACCGCGGAGCGATTCGTGAATCCGTTGCGGGTCGCGGGAATGCGCCCTGATGGTCGGTTCGCGTAAAGGGGGGCTCGCCCCGTGCGCCCCGGAGCACGCACAAGCCGAGGGGGAGACGAGAGCGTTACCGGAGCCCGTAGCTGACCGGGACGCTCAGCGTGATGGGCGACGAATCCATGTCATCGTTGAACGACGGCGCCGGCGACGCCCGCTCAAGCATGCGCTCGGCCGCCTGATCGAGAATCCGCTGACCGGAACTCTCGTCGATCCGCGTATCCGTGATCCGCCCGTCCGGATGAATGGTGAAGCCCACGGTCACCGTGCCCTCGATCCGCCGCGCCCGGGCCCGGCGCGGGTATTCCTTGTGGCGACCGAGATGCGCCCGCAGCCGGTCGAGATAGTCGGCGCGCGCGCCGGGATCCCCACCCCCGGCACCTCCCTCCGAAGTGGACCCGGTGTCACCGTCTGCCCCGCCCGATCCGGCGTCGCCCGCCGTGGTCTCGCGCTTGTCCGGATCCTCCGCCGGCTTTTTGGTGGACGCGGTTGCAGTCGTTGATTCCGATTCCGGTTCCGGTTCCGGTTCCGGTTCGGGTTCGGGTTCGGGTTCCGGCTCGGGTTCCGGCTCGGGTTCCGGCTCGGGTTCCGGCTCGGGTTCCGGCTCGGGTTCCGGCTCGGGTTCCGGCTCGGGTTCCGGCTCGGGTTCCGGCTCGGGTTCCGGCTCGGGTTCCGGCTCGGGTTCCGGCTCGGGTTCGGGCTTGGGTTCCGGCTCGGGTTCCGCTTCCTGTCGCGTCTCCGCCTGCCTGTCCGGATGTGGTGTCCGCGCATCGGTGCGGCGTGTTTCCCTGGCATTGCCTGCGGCAGTGCCGGCGGGCGCGAGCGCGACCAGCAACCCGTCACGTCCCCTGGCCTGCGTACCGGTGTCATTCATGGCCCGGGAGAGGCCGACGAACACGGCGATGTGGAGCGCGAGCGCGAGCGAGCCGACGAGCAGCCAGCGGATACCACGCATCAGCCCGCCCCGTCTTGGCCGCCAACCGCCAGCATGCGGATACGCTCAATCCCGGCTTCCTTGAGGGCCGCCATCACCGCCAGGAGACGCTCGCTGTCGGCCCCGCCGTCTACCCGCAGCGTGAGTGGCCGGTCGTTATCGTTGCTCCCCGCCCAGTCGCGGGCACGGTCGGACAGTGCCCCGAGGGCGATCTCCTCGCCCCGGAACGCGATACGACCATCGGCTGCAATCGCGATTCCGGCAGTTGCCGGTGCTGAGGTCGATGGAGCCGCATCTGCCCGCGGCGGCTGCAGTTCGAACGGCGGTCGGGTGGATAGCGCCCCGGCGATCATGAAGAAGATCAACAGCAGAAAGACGATATTGATGAGCGGCAGGACGTTGTCCTCGGACGTCCGGCTGCTGCGCGGCAGCGGCACGATCATCGCGACTCTCCCGCCAGTGACGCCCCCTCGATACCGCCGGCATGCAACCGATCAAGTGCGCGGACGGTAGCCTGGACGGGCGCGTCGGCGTTCGCCTGGATGATCACGGGCCGCTCATCCGCCCCGCCACGGACGTCGCGCACCCGATCCGCCAGTTCCCCGGCGTCGACATCGAGGCCACCCATCCGGTAACCGCCATCGCCCAGCACCCGGATAACGATCGGGTCGATGTCCGGGTCCGGCGTGGCGTCCGCTGCCGGCAGATCGAGACGGAACCCGCGCCAGTCCATGAAGCTGGACGCCAGCATGAAAAACACCAGCAGGATGAATACGACGTCGATCAGCGGTGTGAGGCGGATTCCGACCGGCCGGCGCCGGGGTACATCAATCCGCACCGGCCGCCTCCGCCAGACGGGTCGGACCGGCGTCCGCACGCTCCTGACCCGAGGCGTCGTCGGCGCCTTCGGGGGCCATGATACGACCGACCGCCCGGCTGAACACGCGTGTCGCCGCGTCCTGCATCCGGTGATGCAGACGCTCGAGCTGGCGTTCGAGGAACGTGTGCGCCGCGACCGCCGGGATCGCCACGGACAACCCCGCCGCGGTGGTCAGCAGAGCCACCCAGATACCGCCGGAGAGCACGGACGGATCGACCTGGCTGCCGGCGGATTCGAGTTCACGGAAAGCGTCGATCATGCCAATGACCGTACCGAGCAGACCGAGCAGCGGCGCCAGCGTGCCGATGAGTTCCAGTGGGCGCAGCCCCCCCCGCAGCGATTCCAGCCAGGCCGCGCCGCGTCGCGCTACTTCCTCACGGACCACACCATCTTCCACGCCCGCGTCCATGCGCCCCGCCAGCGCCACGCGCAGCACGTCGGCGACCGGATCGCGGGCGTGCTCCAACGGCGGCAGTGCCGTGCCATCCCGTCCGGCCTGCCATTCGGCCAGCGCAAGGTTCACCTCTTTGCGGCGCCAGATCCCGGCGCGCCAGAAGTCCCATAATTTGTTGAATATGATCGCCAGCGCGAACACGGACAGACCGGCGAGGATCCACATGACGGTGCCGCCGGCCTCGAGCAGGGCAAGCACCGAACCCGATTCATTCATCGCTCCACTCCATGCCCATTCAGACCGGCGATGATCTCACAAACAGGAACGATTTGCATTTGCATACTGCATGACAAAAGGAGATCGTTGACCACCACAGACTGGCGCTCAGAGCCGGATCGCCAGCCCGTCAGCGAGCGAAGTCCGCCACGCGCGCCAGGCCGGAATGGCCCCCGCAAGCGCACTCGCGGCGATCACCAGTCCGAGAATGACGGCCTCGCTCACACTGGGCGCGACGAGCTGCAGGTGGATACCTGTCTGCTGCCCGATCACGCCTGCCCCCAGCCAGAAGCCACCAAAGACGAGGACGCTTCCGAGTACGGCTGCCGCGACCCCAATCGTCGTCGCTTCGAGCATGAACAGCACGAAGATGTGCCAGGGACGCGCACCCACGGCACGCAGGATCGCCATCTCGCGGCGCCGCTCGCTGAGGCTCGTGAGCAACGTCGTCACCATACCGATCAGGCCCGCCAGCACCACACAGGCGGAAATGGCCAGCAGGACGCGTTCGACGGTCCCGATCACAGACCACAGTTCCGACAAGGCGACGCCGGGCAGGATCGCGGTCAGCGGTTCATCCGGGTAATCGTTGATCGCCCGCTGCAGGCGGAACGTCGCGATGCGGGACTGGAGGCCGACGAGAAACGCGGTGATGGCCTCCGGCTGCAGTTCCATCGCGAGCGCATCATCCGCCGAAATCCGTTCACCCGGCGTCGGCGGCCGCCCGGACTGCCAGTCGACGTGGATCGCCTCGATCCCTTCCAGCGTGACCAGAACAGTGCGATCGAGCGGTGTACCGGTGCGCTGCAGAATGCCAGTCACGGTGAACGGCTTGTCGTCGTGATCAAGAAAGCTCCGGGCGGCGACCCCGTGACTGACCACGATCTCGCGCCCGACTTCGTAACCGAGCCGCTCGGCGACATCGACCCCGAGGACGGCGTCGAACACGCCGTCAAAGGCCTGGCCGCGGGCGAACTCCAGCTGGCGCGTCCGCGCGTAGCGGTAGTGCCGGAACAGATCCTCGGTCGTGCCCATGACCCGATAGCCGCGGTGCGCGTCGCCCAGCGCGATCGGTACCGTCCATGCCACCGGGCCGCTGTCGGCGATCTCGCGGTAGCTCTCCCAGGAGACCTGATTGGTCGCGTTGCCGATGTGGAACACCGAATACAGCAACAGTTGCACCGGGCCACTGCGCGCACCGACGATCAGGTCCGTGCCCGAGATCGTCTGCGTAAAGCCCTCGCGGGCGGACTTGCGCGCCTGTTCGACCCCGAGCAGCAGCGCCACGCTCACCGTCAGCCCCGCGATCGTCAGTCCAACCGTCAGCCGCCGGTTCAGGAGACTGCGCAGCGCGATCCCGAGCAGCGCCTTCATGCCGCCACCGACGCGCGGTTCAGCGCGGGCAGCTCGACCACGCGATCGAACCCATCGGCGAGCGCCCGATCGTGACTCACGAACAGCAGGGTCGCCCCCGTGCGGGCGCACTCGCGGAAAAGCAGTTTCATGAATGCGGCGCGCGAATCGCTGTCGAGCGCCGATGTCGGTTCGTCCGCGATGACCAGTCCCGGCGCCCCGAGCAGCGCGCGCGCGACCGCGACCCGCTGCTGCTGCCCGACGCTGAGTTCCGTTACCGGCGCGTGCAGCAGCCGTGTGTCGTCCAGCCCCAGAACCGCCAGCAATTCGCGCGCGGCCCTTGCGGCATCATCCCCGACCGCGGCTGCCCGGCGGGCCGAGAACCGCGTGGCGAGCAGGACATTGTCGACCACGCCGAGGTACGGCAACAGGTTGAACTGCTGGAACACGAGGCCGATATGATCCGCGCGGAAGCGGTCCCGCGCGGCGGGTGACAGCCGCCCGAGATCGGTTCCAAGCACGCCGACCTCGCCGCCACCCGGTTGCAGGACGCCGCCGATAACGCCAAGCAGCGTGCTCTTGCCGCTGCCGCTTGGGCCACACAGAAAAACACGCTGGCCCCGCTCGATGGTGAACGACTCGATCGCGAGGACGGGCTCTGATGCGCGCGGCCATGCAAAGCCGAGGTCGTGCAGTGTGACCGCGGCACTGTTTACGGCATCGCTTTGGGGCATACTCACACACTCATCTCCCAGCGCCGGACCAGACCATGGCACGCCCGATCCGCATCGCGACCGCCCTGATTTTTGGCATCGTTCTGACGCTTCCACTCGTGACGCATGCGCGCGAGGCGCGGGACCTGGAGTGGTTCGACCTGCTCCCGGAAGAGGATCTTGAGGCCATGAAAAAACTCCCGGAGACCATGGCCGAGCTGAACCGCGAACAACTCGAATCGGGCGCGGACGAACTCACCGATGGTGTGAAGATGCCGGAAGTCCTGTCTTCTACGCGGGTCCGCGGCGAACTCGAGGGTGAATACGTGCGCATCCCCGGTTTCCTCGTGCCCCTGGAACACACCGAACGCGGCGACCCGTTCCGCTTTTTTCTCGTGCCCTATTTCGGCGCCTGCATCCACTCGCCACCGCCTCCGCCCAACCAGATCGTCCACGTAACGTTCTCCGGCGGCCTGCCCACCGACCTGTACGCCCCGTACAACGTGGTCGGCGAGCTCGAAATCGAAACCACCGAGAACGAACTCGGCCTCGCAACCTACACCATCGACGCCGACTCGATCAGCGAATTCCGGTAGGCGCGGAATTTCCAGCGCCGCATCCACGTAGGCCGGCTTGCGACCGGAGGGAGCCAGCCGGCATTTACGTCCGAAGAACCGTCTGAACCATGCCGGCTGTTGCCTTCGGCAAAAGCCGGCCTACGGCGTCGATCAGTCCGTTGGTCAAAACGGCACATCCGCGTTGTCCGGCAGCAGGACCATGGCGCGCTGGGCGGTATCCGTCAGCATCTGCACACGGATGCTCTCGGTAGCCGGGAACAGTTCGAACAGCCTCACCTGAATCCGCTCGAGCGCGGCGGGGGCGCTGCACTCGTAGCGGTAACGGGCCTGGATCTCCGAGTGGGCGCTCTCGCTACCCGCATGCTCTTCGTGCTCTTCGTGCTCTTCGTGTCCATGCTCGGAGACCCGGTTTGCCTGGCTGAGCACGGTCCTGCATCCGGCGGCATCCGTTACGCTGAATACGCGCCCGGCATCGCGCAGCGTGCTCAGTGCATCCTCGAGCTGCTCGCGTTGGGCATTGTTGCCCGGTTCGTGCTCGAAGCCGACGATGTTCATCGCGGGGGAATACAGATCAAGCGCCAGTTCTCCGCCGACGAAGGCGATGTCGAGGCGCGCGGTGCCGTGCACATGCGCACCGTGCTCCCGGGTCTCAGCCGCCGACACGAAACCGCTTACGGCAAGGGCACAGAAGGCGGCGCTCAGGATGGTGGCCCGCAGGATGTTTTGCATTGGACGGCGCTCTCCGGCGTTCATTGTGTCCCTGCCTTTGGCAGGATCGAGGGTTGCGAGCAGGCCGCCGCGCAATCGTAGGTGATCGTCTCCGTACTGTTATATCATTACATAACTGGATAATACAGTGCGGCACGCCTGACAAACACCATCGATGGCCTTCATGGGGCCGACCGGCGATGTCCGTTGGACATCATCCTGGTGCGCCATTATGCTCTCGTGCCGACCGCGCGTGAATGCGAATCAACCGCATCATCGCGTTCCCGCCGACGACGGGTGACTCCAGCGGTGGCGGCATCCGCGTGATTCACTCGATTACCGCTGCAGGCGATCCACGACAGAGGCCCCCATGGCGTTGCGCACAACCGCGATCGCACTGACGGTGTGTCTGCTGATCACCGGCCCGCTATCCGCCTCGCCAGAGCAGCGCCCGGAACGCATCGCCGTGCTCAACTGGGGTCTCGCGCAGACCCTGCTCGCGCTCGATGTCGAGCCGGTCGCCATCGCCGATATGCACGGGTACCGCAAATGGGTTGGCCGCCCGTCGCTGCCCGATCGCACGGTCGATGTGGGGCGGCGCATTGAACCGAACCTCGACGTACTGGCAGGCACCGACCCGGACCTGATCCTCATGTCCGGGTACTACAACCGGGCCCGCGAACGCCTCGCGACGATCGCGCCTACCGAAACCCTGCGCATCTATGCACCGGACAATGAAGTGAACGCACTCGAGAGCAGTCTCCGCATCGCCGGACGGCTCGCGGACAGACTGGGTCGCGTCCAGGCAATGCCGCGCCTGCGCGCGGATCTGGACCGCGCGATCGCGGACCTTAAAGAACGTACCGATGCCGGGGAATCCGTATACGTCATCGGTTTCGAGGACGCCCACCACGTACGGGTCGTTGGTGCGCCCGGGCTCTTCGACGCGGTCCTGCGACGCGCCGGATTGAACAACGCCTGGCAGGGCGGCGCCAGTTACTGGGGATTCTCGCTGGTCCCGATCGAGCGCCTCGACCGGGCCGCTGATCACATCGTGGTGATCGAGCCGGTCCCGCAGAAGGCGCAACGGATGATGGCGAGCAGTCCCATCTGGCAGGCCCTGCCGGCGGTGCGCGAAGGCAACGTCCACCGGCTCGAGCCGATCTGGAGTTACGGTGGCGTGCCGGCCGCGATCCAGTTCGCCGAGCACCTCGGCGCGGCGATCGATGGCGATGACTGAGGCCATACGCCCGCGCGCCCTGCCCGCCGGTGGCATTGCGCTGCTGGCCGGTGCCCTCGTCCTCGCCGGCTTCAACCTCGTGGGTATCGGCGACCCGGGCGCCCTCGTCGAAGCCTGGCGCGCGCCGGCGTCAGCGCCGATCGGCGCGGTGCAGGTCCTGCATGCGTGGCTGCCGCGCCTGGTCATGTCCCTGCTCGCGGGTGCCGGTCTCGCGCTGGCGGGCACGGTCATGCAGCAGGTGCTGCGCAATCCCATCGCATCGCCGCTGACCCTGGGCGTGGCGGCCGGGTCCCAGCTCGGACTGTCCGTCCTGACGCTGACCGCGCCCGCCCTGCTCGCGCCATTCGGGGAGGCCGTCGCGGTGGCCGGCGGCGCACTCGCACTGGGGATCGTGCTGGCCCTGACATGGCGGCGCGGACTCGAACCGGTCAGTGTCGTGCTGGCCGGACTGGTGGTCAGCCTGTACTTCGGCGCCGTCAACGCCGGCCTGCTGCTGTTTTTCGAGTTCGACCTCAAGGCGCTGCTGATCTGGGGTGGCGGCGCGCTCACCCAGCATGACTGGAGCGGCGTCACGTTCCTCGCCCCGCGCGTGCTGGTCGTGCTGGGCCTGCTCGCGCTGCTCGCGCGGCCCCTCGCGATCCTGACGCTGGATGACCACAGCGCCCGCGGGCTGGGACTTTCCCTGCAGCGTGCGCGTCTGCTTGCACTGGCGGCCGCGGTCTACCTGGCGGCGGCGATCGTGAGTGCCGTCGGCATCATCGCGTTCGTCGGTCTCGCCGCTCCGGCGCTGGCACGGCAGCTCGGCGCCCGCACGATCGGCCAGCGCCTGTTCGCCGCGCCGGCGATCGGTGCGCTGCTGCTGTTCGTGACCGACCAGTGCGTGCAGCAGCTCGACGTGTATACCTCGGGCCTACTGCCCACCGGGGCCGTTACCGCGCTCCTCGGCGCACCGTTGCTGCTGTGGCTGCTGCGCCAGGTCCGCCCGCGCGCGGCTCCGATGCAGACCGCCACCGTCCCCCACCCGGGCACGCATGCAACCGGGCGAGTCACCGCGCTCTGGCTGGTGGCCCTCGCGGTCGCCGTGATCGCGCTGCTGCTCGGACGCGACGCGAGTGGCTGGCATCTGCGCGATATCGCAACCGTGCTCGACGCGAGTCCCTGGCGTGCCCCGCGGGTGGTCGCGGCCGCCTGCGCGGGCCTGCTGCTGGCGCTGGCCGGCACGATCCTGCAACGCCTGCTGCGCAACCCCATGGCGAGTCCAGAAGTGCTCGGCATCAGCGGGGGCGCGCTCGCCGGCGTGACCCTGCTCGTGATGGCACAACCGGGGGCCGGCGAACCGGCTCTGGTCGCCGCGGGCACCGCGGGCGCGGTCGTGACCACGGGCGGCCTGCTCTGGTTCGCCCGCCACGGCGGTGCCGCGCCCGAGCGGATCCTGCTCGCCGGCATCGCGATCAAGGCGATCTATGACGGGTTGATCGGGCTTGTCGCGGCGAGTGGCAGCCCACTCTGGCTGCGCCTGCTGAGCTGGGTCTCGGGCTCGACGTATGGCGTGGACTGGCCGCTGGTGATCGGCGCCGGGATGGCCGTGATGCTGCTCGCGCCGACGGTGCTGGCGCTGCACCGCTGGCTCGAACTGCTCGGGCTGGGCGCGGAAGCGGCCGGTGCGCGCGGCGTACGGGTGAACATGGCGCATCTTGTCCTGCTGACGCTCGCGGCGCTGGCAACGGCGGTCGCCACACTGCTGGTCGGCCCGCTCAGTTTCGTCGGTCTGATGGCGCCGCACATGGCCCGCATGCTGGGGCTGCGCCGGGTGCGCACGCAGATCATCGGCGCGGCCGCTATCGGCGTGCTCGTCATGGTGGCCGCCGACTGGGCCGGACGTACCCTTCTGGTACCGCATGAATGGCCCGCGGGGCTGGCAGCCGCCTTCATCGGCGGGCTCTACTTTATGTGGCTGCTGCGGCGTTCATGAACCACGGACGGACTCACAACGGCAGGTGACCGAAGGCTCGCCGTGAGCCGGCTTTTGCCGCAGGCAACAGCCGGCGTCAGCAGCGGGACCTCCCGACAACGGCTGGTGCTGTCCCGCCGGCTGGCTCCCTTCGGTCTCAAGCCGGCTTACGGTCATCCCTGCCAATGACGACGACGGGAACACTGGAGTAATCCAGCCATCGCGTTGAGGAACGATACAGATCGGACTTTGCGTGGCGCACCCGTGCATCACCAAAACCCCGACGGTCAGGCCCCCCGATCATCAGAGGTTCCACAAGAGCAGGTGATCGGACAGTCGCCACAGTAGTCGAACCCGCTCAGGCGGTAACGCAGACAGCACACTCGTCGGGCCGGACGTCCGGGCACAGCCACGCGCCTGGCGCCCAGATACAGCGGATTGGGGCGTCCGTCGGGCTGGTGGCGTCGGGTCAACAGTTCATAACCGGGTGCCAGCGTAGCCTCGTCGGCGACGGTTCCGAGTTCCGCCAGCATCCATCCGAGCACGTTGGCCACGTTGCTCCACGGCACGCGCGGCGCCGTTGCAGTGGCCTCGGCCACCGCGTTGATCAATGGAGTCGCGTGCGCAGCGGTCAGCGCGTCGAGCAGCGTTGCCGGATCGCCACTCTGCACTTCGGGCGCGATGCCGAGACCGCTCGGACAGCCGTCTTCATCCACCAGCAGCCGCGTCTCGCGGCATTCGAACCGCGGCGCCCGTCCCAGCAAGAGAATCCCCGCGACGAGCGGCGGCCAGACGGTCACGGCATACCACTGCGTCCAGAGCGACCCCAGGCCGCGCCGGTCCTCGCCCTGCATTCCCCCGCACCAGCGCTCGAAACAGTCGCACAGCGCACGATCGGCATCGGATCCGGTCAGGGGAACCGCATCGCCAACGGAGGGGTGAAGGAGAATCCGATCACAGCAGAAAGGCCAGCGCTCCCGGAGCAGCGCGTGCAAGGCGTCGGGCAGCGGCATCTCCGGCGAACCATTGCCGACGCGCTCCCCTTCGGCGGGCGTGCGCATCGCTTTAGGCGACGTAGCTGATCGGCAGCGCGTGCTCGGGCGTGTGCATGACACCCATCGGCACGCCGTAGATACGCTCGAGTGTTTCCGGCTGAACGACCTCCGCCGGTGTGCCGGTAACCACGCGCTGGCCGCCGTGCAGGGCTACGAGCTCATCGCAGAAACGGGCGGCGATGTTCACGTCATGGAGGACGGCGACGACCGTGAGCCCGCGTTCGAGACACAGGTGCCGGATCCGCTCCATCACGTCCATCTGGTGGGCTACGTCGAGCGCCGATATGGGCTCATCCAGAAGCATACAGCGGCTGTCCTGCGCGACCAGCATCGCCAGCCATGCCCGCTGGCGCTCGCCGCCGGACAGCGTATCGACCAGACGCCCCGAAAGATCCTCCACTTCGGTCAGCCGCAACGCCTCATCGACGTGCGCCCGATCGTCCGCCGTGAAGCGGCCAATGGCGCCGTGCCACGGATAGCGCCCCAGCGCGGTCAACTCGCGGACGGTCAGCCCGGTCGCCTCTGGCGGCTGCTGCGCCATGTAGCCGATCCGGCACGCCAGTTCCCGCTGGGACCACTGCTGCAGCGGCGTACCGTCGAAAGTGATCCACCCGGTGGTGGGTGTCTGCTGGCGGGCCAGCAGTTTCAACAGCGTGGTCTTGCCGGAGCCATTATGGCCGATCAGGCCGTACAGACGGCCCGGGCGCAGCGTCAGATCAATGCCCGCGAGCAGTTCCCGCTCCGGCACCCGGAAACCCACCCCCGTGACCGCGAAACCTCCTTCATCAACGCCGCTCTGCATGCCGATGCACTCCGACTGGTACTGGCCACGATTGTCGCCGAAACCGGGGCGGCGGGGGAAACCGGATGCGCTACCCGGCCCCCCGGTGGGCACGCCTACCACTCCATCGCGTAACTGACGCCAAGCCGTCGGCCTGGTCCCTTTGCGTACGCGAACGAGGAGTCGAACGCCTGATTGACGGCCGGGTAGTAGTCCTCATTCAGCAGGTTGCTGAGCGACACCCGGACTGCCCCCGGCCCGACCTCATAGCGGGTGGTGAAGTCGACCAGGGTGTAGCCATCGACCTCGCCGCCACCGAACTGGTTGGTGTCCGGATCGCGATCACCGATGGCCTGGACCTGCAGGCGATTGTCCCAGCCACCGCTCGGACTGTATTCGACATAACCCGTCAGCTTCTCCGGCGAGACCCGGGTATTGGGCAGATCCTGGGTTGCACCCGTTTCGTCCTCACTTTCACCCTCAGCCCATGAGAAGGTGCCGCCGATGTTTGTACGCCGATTGACAGCGTAGTCGAGCGTCGCCTCGATCCCGTGGATGGTTTCGCTGAATTTCTGGATCTGCAGGTTCTGGTTGAAGGTCGCGCCGTTATCCGATTCGCTGTAGAAGGCGATCAGCGAGCCGCTGACCGGCCCCTGGAAGAACCGGTAACCGAGTTCATAGTTGTCGACTTTCTCGGCGTCCGATTCGAATTCCTCGGCGCTGAATGTGGCGCCGCCGGAGAACGGACCCGCATCGCGGATCACGCGTCCGATATCGGCGATGGAAAAGCCCTGGGAATAACTCGCGAAAACCTCTGACGATTCACTCAGGTAGAACACGCTGCTCAGGTTGAACAGGGTCTCGCTGTAATCGAGCGTGCCGCCCGTGACCGTATTGCCGAACTGGTTCGACTGCACCGTGCCGACATCGACTTCGATCTCTTCATGCCGCACGCCGCCGCGCAGGAGGCCGATGTCACCCATCGGAACTTCCAGATCGCCAAAAACCGCGAAGGCATCCTGGTCCATGTCAGGCACGTCGGAAGTCGCGCCGGGACCGAAACGGTTCGCCTGCGTTTCGTCGCCGAGATAATCCACGCCCCAGATCACCGTGGCTCCCGTCTCCTTCAGCGTGATCGGCGTATTCACGGTGACGCGTGAGCCGAATTTCTCGGACTCGATCTCGCCCTGCGGGAAATTCGGGAAACGCGGGAAAACGACCGACTGATCGCCGAAGTATGTGTTCAGCCGCACCTGGCTCCCGCCGAGATCACGGTGGAGCCACGTCAAGTTACCGGTCGTGTTTTCGGTCCCCGGATCAACCAGTGCCGTACTGCCCGGCTGCGCATCCTCGACCCGGATGGCCGGCGTCCTTCTGCTGTTCGGCGTCGGGTCGCTGGTGGTCGTAAAACCGGTGGCGCCAAAAGTGTAGTCGGAGTCCTGCTCATTCTCGAAGTGATTGAGCATGACCTCGATCCGCTGATCACCACCGTCGAATTCATAGCCGGCCTTGCCGAGCAGACTGAATTCATCGGTGTCCGAGAAGCCGCCCTGAGAACCCAGTGGATTCGGCGGGATGCGGCGGCCTTCGGAATCGAAGCGGCCGTTACGCTCCACGTACGAGCCCGACAGCAGATAGTCCCACTGGTCCGAAGTACCGGAAACACGGTGCTCCGTTTCATAGATACCCGAGTCATCGGTCTCCTCGGTCGAGAAGCTCGCGCCGCCCTGCGAATAGCCGGCGACCGGCTTGTCGGAGGGCTCCTTCGTAATGATGTTGACAAGCCCGCCGGCCGCGCCGAAGCCGTAGACGGCGGTACCGCCTCGAATAACTTCGATGCGCTCGATCGACGACGGCGCGATGGTGTTGAGGTCGCGGAAGCCGTCGCGCAGCGGCGTGGACTGCGGGATGCCATCGATCAGGACAAGGAAATTGCGTCCACGCAACGACTGGCCGAAGTTGCTGTTGGCCTCGGTACTCGGCCCCATGCCGGGAACCGTTTTCGCCAGGATCGTGCCCAGATTGCGATCGAGGCTCGCCTGCTCCTCGATTTGCTGCTCGTCCACGACGGTCACCGACCGCGCGAGCTCGGAAACGGGTTTCTCCGTGCGGGTCGCCGACACGACCACAGGCTCGAGATTGTCGCCACCTTTGTCGCCGTTCTGGGCGTGGACCGACCCGGCCCCAAGAATCGTGATCCCCATTAGACCGATGGCCTGGCAGACGGCAGTGGCCTGCGCGGAACGACGGAATCGCATTTTGTTATCCCCCGGATTGGTTTCTTTCGCGGCGTGGTGCCAGGCGTTGGCACACAATCGGAATATCGCTAATCGAGTTGCGAATTATTCGCATTCCTATAACTGGTGTCAATCCACTTCGCCCCGCCACCCAGGCCGAAGCGCTCGATCGTTGCTACCCTTGATCGCAGAAAGGATCAATCAGGGGGAGTTTCCGTCATGCACGGAACGAGGCGCGTCATCGCGGTCGGTATCGGTTCGGCGCTGCTGGCGCTTGCGGCGCAGTCGACCGCGTCCGCCACCCGTCCGCTCCAGCAGATCCGCGATTCCGGCGAACTGATCGTCCTCACGCGCAACGCCCCGACGACCCTCTACATCAATCGCGACGGTCAGCGCAGCGGCCCGGAATACGAACTCGTGGAGGCGTTCGCGGATTCACTGGGCGTCGACGCCGTCTACCGCGAATATTCGTCCACAGGCGCTATTCTCGAGGCATTGCGTGCCGGCGAAGGCGATCTCGCGGCGGCCGGCCTGACTGTTACCCCGGAGCGGCAGCAGTGGCTGCGTTTCGGCCCCGCCTACCAGCGGATCACGCAACAGGTGGTGTGCCGGCGAGATACCGTCCAGCCGGAAAATCTGCGTGGACTGTCCGAAGTGGATAAGCTCCAGGTCGTGGCCGACAGCAGTTACGCGGAGTTACTGGAAACGCTCGCCGAGCAGGGCTATCCCGTTCCGGAATGGCAATCCGTCGCGGACGTCGGCACCCATGCGCTGCTGCGCGCTGTCTGGGACCGCGAGATCGACTGCACGGTCGCCGATTCGCACATCACGGCGATCAACCAGCGCTATTACCCGGAGCTGCTGACGCCGATGAATCTGTCGCGGGAGCAACGCCTCGCCTGGGCGATGCCCCGTGATGCCGAACGGCTGGATGCCGCGGTCACCCGCTGGCTGGACGAATACCGCTCCGCCGGCCGCCTCGATGACCTGCACGAGAAGTATTACGGCTTCTTCAAGGCCTTCGACTACGTTGATGTCCGCTACCTGATCCGCCGCACGGACCAGCGTTTCCCGCGCTACCGGCAATGGTTCCGTGAGGCGGCGAAAAAGCACGATCTATCATTTGTGCTGCTCTCGGCCCAGGCCTACCAGGAGTCGCACTGGCGCGAAGAAGCCCGCAGCCCCACCGGCGTTCGGGGCATCATGATGCTCACGCAAGTCACCGCCAGTGAGGTGGGCGTCTCCGACCGGCTCGATCCCCGCCAGAGCATCTTCGGCGGCGCCGAATACATGGCCCGGATGAAAGAGCGGTTCACCGATGAAGTCACCGAGCCCGATCGGACCTTCCTCGCGCTGGCCGCCTACAACGTGGGTCGCGCGCACATGCACGATGCGCAGGTACTGGCGCGGCGCCATGGCCTCAGCCCGTGGCACTGGCGGGATATCAAACGCATGCTGCCACTGCTGTCCGATCCGAAGTATTACCGCACACTGAAGTACGGGTACGCGCGCGGCCACGAACCGGTTCGGTACGTCCAGCGGATCCGTGAGTACCACCACGTGCTCGCCAACGAACTCGCCGACGATCCGATACGAGCCATACCACACCAGGCGGCGGTCAGCGTTCCCTGATCTTCCGGAAACGTGGTATGCATCGGTTCTGACGGGCCTGGGACACGCCGTGCGTTTGCCGTAGCATGGCACCCAGACCGCAGGAACCCGATGGAGCGTACCGCATGAGCGACACCCTGCAACTGCGCCTCGACGAGGTCCACGAACTCGCGCGCAGCGCCTGTGAAGCGAACGGCTGCTCAGCCGAACAGGCGCGGGCGATCGCCGACACCGTCACGGCCGCCGAACGCGATCAATGCCATTCCCATGGCCTGTTCCGGATCCCCTTTTTCGTCCGCGCGATGCGGGAAAGCGGTGTTTCCCCCCTGGCGGAACCGCGTCTGGAGGAACTGGCTCCGTCCATCCTGCGTATCGACGGCGGCCTCGGTTTCGCCCCGCTCGCGCTGGAGACGGGCTGCAATGCGTTGATCGAACGCACGCGCGAACAGGGTATCGCCGCGCTTTGTCTGACCAACGTATTCCACATTTCCGCCCTCTGGCCCGAAGTCGAGCGCCTGGCGGACGCCGGCATGGTCGGATTCGCATTCACCGGCGCCATCGATTACGTGGCCCCCGCGGGCGGCAGCAAGCCGCTGTACGGCACCAATCCCATGGCCTTCGCGTGGCCGCGCAACGGCAAGCCGCCGATCGTGTTCGACCAGGCGTCGGCCGCCAGCGCCCGCGGAGAGATCCAGGTCCATCTGCGCGAGGGTAAACCGATCCCCGAGGGCTGGGCGGTGGGGCCGGACGGTCAGCCGACCACCGACCCGGAAACCGCCCTCGCCGGAGCCCAGTTGCCGTTCGGAGGCCACAAAGGGGCCTCCATCGCGCTGATGGTCGAGCTGCTCGCGGGAGCGCTGATCGGCGATCTGTTCAGTTACGAGGCCGGCGAATACGACCAGGCCGGCGTCGGCGCGCCGCGTGGTGGCGAATTCCTGATCGCGATCGATCCCGCGCGCTGCGTCACGGACGGCAATCGCGAGGCCCAGATCGAGCACGCGGAACGGCTCTTCCAGCGGATCCTCGAACAGGACGGGACGCGGCTGCCCGGCCAGCGCCGTTTCGAGGCGCGTGAGCGCACGGCGGCCGAGGGCGTTACGATCCCCCGGTCACTGCATGAGCAGATCCAGGCCTTCATCGCGGGCACCGCCTGATCCGTACCACCCGGCCCGGTCCCTGCACGCATGAACGACGACGCGCCGGATGACGAACGGTTCGAGCTGGCCTGGGGGGCATGGCGGCAGTTCTTCGCGCTGCATCTCGACACCCCGCCGCCGACCCAGCCGGAGATCGACGCCCGCCTGATCCGATTCCGGCGCGCGCACGAGGCGCTGGGCCTTGCGCGTTTCGGCACGGCCCTGGCACTCGCGGCCGGCATCGCACAGGCGCTTTCCATCAGCGCCGCAACAGTTCCACGGTTAACCACCGCATCAGAGGTGCTTGTGCTGCTGTTGAGCGGCCTGCTGCTGGTCGCGCTCGCCCATCTCGCCTTCCAGCATGCGCGGGCCGCGCTGGAGCACCGCGCGATGGCGCAGCGGATCGACGTCGAGCCGCTGGATACAAAACGGCTGGAGACCCTGTTCGCCGACGTGCGCGATCCGGTCGCACGCGAGTATGTCCAGGGAGTACTGGCGCAGGGACGGCCGCTGCGCAAGGCGGAAGCGGCGGTGGCACTCGACCGCGGGCGGGGCGCCAGGGGGCTGGACGATGACTCGCGCGCGGCGTTCACGAACGAAGTGCGCAACCGGCGCGGGGTCCGGGGGCGCGAGATCGCGATCGCCGCCGCGTGTCTGGTGGTCGCGCTCGCCACCCGGTCCCCGACGATCGACGGCGGTACGTTCCTGCCGGCGATGTTCCTGCTCGGCGCGGCGACGCTGATCGACCTGCCCCGGACGGTCATACAGCTTGCGGTCGATCCGTGGCAACTGGCCGGAGGCGGCCCCGCCTGCCGCCGGCTACGCCTGCAATTGTTGACGGATCTCGTGCCGCAACTCGCGGTGTTCCTGGCCGTGGTCGTGACGGCCACTGGACTCTCCGGATACTGACCCGGCACAGCGGCCAGGGTCGGGCATCATGCGCGATCGTGGTACCGTCGCTGCGGCCGGCCGCGCGCGACATCGCCCCACCGCGGATGTCACCGGCACAGCCCTTGTGAGCAACGCCGATCGGGGAACGATTCCGTATGCAGGCCAGGCATCTCGTCGCGATACTGTTCATCATGGCCCTTTTCGGCAGCGCCTATCCCGTTGGCAAGCTCGGGGTCGGGCACTTCCCGCCATTCGAATTCGCGGCGCTACGCAGCACCGTACTCACGCTCGCGCTGTTGCCGCTGTGGCGCTTCGCGCATCCGCAGAAAGGCCAGGGCTGGGCGCTGGTCGGCTTCTGCGCGTCCATGGGTGTCGGCGTCTACGCCACGATGTATACCGCGCTGGGAATGGCCGATACGGTATCCCCCATCGTCATCGGCACCCAGCTCAGCATCCCGTTCGCGGTCGTGCTCGGGCGACTGGTCCTCGGCGAGCGGGTGCGCCCGTTGACCTGGGGGGCCATCGTCGCCGCGTTCGCCGGCGTCCTGCTCATCGCGTTCGAACCGGCGCTGGCACGGGATCTGCCGGCCCTGGGCGTCATCGCCGCGAGTGCGTTCTGTTACGCCACCGCCACGCTGTTCGCCCGTTCGCTGCGAAGCGTATCGCCCTTCGTGATGAACGGCTGGATGGCCGCGAGCGCAATCCTGCCCCTTGCGCTGTTGTCCGTCGTCTTCGAAACGGGCCAATGGCAGGCGATCCGCAGCGCCGGCCCGGTGGCCTGGGGCGTCGTGCTGCACTCCGCGCTGGCCGTGTCTCTGCTGGCGCATGTGGGCATGTTCTCGCTCTACCGGCATTACCCGGTCGCTCACGTTATTCCGTACTACGTGCTGATGCCGGTTTTCGGGGTCGCCTTCACGCTGTTGCTGTTCGAGGAGGTACCGTCCACCCGCACGCTGTTTGGCGGCGCCATCGTGATCCTCGCGACCTGGGTCGTGAACCGCTCCACGGCCGGGAGCGGGCGTAAGCCGAGGGTCGGCGCGCAGCCCGCCACCGAGGTCCCCGAGCCACCTCCCGGGCCAACGACCACGCCGCCCCCGGAAACCGAGCCGCCGCGAACGGAATCGCGCGCGCCGTGATCATGGTGGTCGGGTTACGCGCGGGCTGGATGCTACAATGCCGGGCCAAATTCCAATACAGAGCCCGAAGATGAGCGAAAGCGAACAGGAACTCCAGTTGTCGGTCGAGATGGTCCGCGATATCCAGCAGCGGGTACAGCAGGACGACCCGCGCGCATCCGACAGCGGTGTCTGCGCGCAGTACCTGGCGGCCGTAACCGGCTTCATGCTCGGTCAGCTGAATGCGGATACGGACAAGAAGAAGGAATTCCTGCAGCAGCTCCAGGAATTCGCCGCCGGCGTGGTCGACGATGTTGAATCGCAGCAGGAAATGGAGGCGGCACAGCCCGGTAGTGGCGGTGGCCAGTCCGCGGGCGAACAGCGCAGCTCCGGTATCTGGACGCCCGATCAGGGCTGATCAGGCGCCCGGGATCGGGCACCACGGCCGGCGTGCCTTGATGCAGTAACCCCTTGAGCAGGGCCAAGGGCCAAGGGCCAAGGGCCAAGGGCCAAAAAGTATACGTCGGCTGCCTGCGAGGGCGTAAGCGCGTGTTCGCGGCAGATGGACGCGCGCATCGGTTGCACCGCAACCCGCCCGCCGGTTCAGATGCGTAGGCCGGTTTTCCCCGGCGCCGGTTACGTTTCAAGTGTGCACCGGCATCGGCCGCCGGGGAATGCCGGCATTGCGCGGTGAGATGCCAACGCCGGCATCATCACCTCGGACCGCGCAAAACCGGCCTACACCCTACCGCGGACCTTGAGTCTTTTCCGTCAGGCGAGACTGCCCGAGGTGCGGTATGTGTCGCTTTCCGATTGCGGCCGCCCGTCAGTGTCCCTCGGGTGACGGTGTCACGCGCATCACCTCCGCCATGGTCGTCTCCCCCGCCGCCACCTTGCGCGCGCCGGCCAGGCGCAGCGGGCGCATCTGCTCGCGCAGACCCTGACGCCGGATCTCCGCCGTATCGCATTCGGGGCCGACCAGGTTCCTTACGGCCGGTGAGATGCGCAGCAGTTCGTACAGTCCGGTGCGCCCGAGGAAACCGGTATTGCGGCACTCCAGGCACCCGACCGGACGGTTGATCCGTTCCGGGACCTTCGAGGTGAATGGCTGGACCATCCGGTTCCATTCCTCGGCATCCGGCTCCGCCGGCTCCCGACAGTGGGGACAGAGCGTGCGCACGAGCCGTTGCGCCATGACGCCGAGCAGCGTACCGCTGATCAGATAAGGCGGCGTACCGAGTTCGACCAGACGCGTCAGCGCCGACGGCGCATCGTTCGTGTGCAGCGTCGACAGGACCAGGTGTCCGGTGAGCGCGGCCTGGGCGGCCATCTCGGCCGTTTCCCGATCGCGGATCTCGCCGACCATGATGATGTCCGGGTCCTGACGCAGCAGCGTGCGGACGCCGCTGGCGAAATCGACGCCGATCCCGTGCTGCACCTGCATCTGGTTGAAACTCGGCTCGACCAGCTCGATCGGGTCCTCGATCGTGGACACGTTGACGTCGGCGGTCGCCAGTTGTTTCAGGCTCGAGTAGAGCGTGGTCGTCTTCCCGGAGCCGGTTGGACCGGTGACGAGCACGATACCGTAGGATTGATGGATCATGTCCTGCCATACGGCGCCGTCCTGCCGTGACAGCCCGAGCGCGTGCATATCCTGCACCAGCACGTCGGGGTTGAAGATCCGCAGGACCAGCTTCTCGCCGAATGCCGTCGGCATCGTCGACAACCGCAGTTCGATCTCGCGCCCCTCCGGCGTGCGGGTCTTGATACGCCCGTCCTGGGGACGGCGCTTCTCCGCCACATCCATGCGACCGAGGATCTTGATGCGACTCGCGACCGCGGCCATCAGCGGCGCCGGTATCTCGTAGACATAGTGCAGCACGCCATCGATCCGGAAGCGCACCGAGCACTGCTCGCGGCGCGGCTCGATATGGATATCGCTGGCGCGCTGATCGAACGCGTACTGGAGCAGCCAGTCGACGATGCTGACGATGTGCTGGTCGTCCGCGTCGAGCTGCCCCTTGCGGCCGAGTTCGGTGAGTTGTTCCAGGTTCTGTACGGATGTGCCAACCGGGCGATCGCTCTGCTCGCGGCTCGCGCCGACAACCGAGCGGGACAGCGTATAGAACTCGAGGAGATAGCGTTCGATGTCGCGGGGATTGGCGATCACGCGACGGATCGAACATTTCAGGATCGATTCGAGTTCCTTCTCCCACTCGCGCTCGTACGGTTCGGCCGTGGCGACGGTCACTTCGTCATCGCCGACTTCCAGCGCCAGGATATTGAACCGTTTCGCGTAGGCGTAGGACATCACGCCGGTGATGCGGCTGACGTCGACCCGAAGGGGATCGATCCGCACGAACGGCAGCTCCGCGTGCGAGGCGACCCACTCGGTCAGCCATTCCAGCGTCAGTCTGCGTTCCGGACGAGCCGCGTCCGGCCAGTCGCGATCGGCGATGATCTCGATTGCATGACGCCCCCCGAGATCACGGCCACTGTAGAGACCGCCGAGCAGGCGTCGGCTCTCTTCCGTGAGATGCCCTTCAGCGACGAGATCCCCGATCACGCGTTCCAGCGTCAGGCGGCCGTGACCGGTGTTCCGTCGTTTCGATTCAGCCATGGATCAGCGCGCTCCAACCCTTCACCGGCCGTGCTTTGCGGACTGTGGCGCCACCGCTCGCGCACCGGATCCGCTCTGTACGAGACACGGCCTCATGCCGCAGCCGTGCGTGGCTGCTGTCTGGCGACACCGACATGGCCATGCGCCGACGATGGGAGCCGGAGCGAGTGGTGATCAGCGGACCTCGAATTCCGGCGGGGCATCGCCGGGGTTCGCCGCGGTCTCCTCCACCCGATCGACGCGGGCAGCGGAGGGGCCATGGCCGAGCCATTCGCGGAAGGCATCGACGGCATCATCTTCGCCGGCTGCCAGCACCTCGACCCGCCCATCGGGCAGATTGCGCGCCCAGCCGGACACGCCGAGCTCGTGCGCCCGTTCGCTCGCCGACGCCCGGAAGAAGACGCCCTGGACGTGGCCGCTCACCAGGCAGTGAATCGCGCGTTTCATGAATCACTCCGGGATCATCTGTACCGATCGTTGCCAGTGGGCCAGCCGCCGCGGCGACCGATCCAGACCGGATCAAGTATAGCGCCCCATCGCCGGACAAAAAAAAGCCCCGCGCTGCGCGCGGGGCTTTCGACTTCAACGGCGCAGGCCGCGAGGCCTGCAACCATCAGTTGCCGCTGAGGTAACGCAGATCCGAACCTTCGGTTACACCGAGTTCCCACTCGCCACGGTTCTTGGCGTGATCGATGGCCCGGTTGACCTCAGACGAACTCGGATCAGCCATGATCTTGAACTCCTGATTCGGATAGATCAGATCGGCGTCCTTGATCTTGTCCTCGTTCGCCTTGTAGATCAGCGGCCACTGGTAGGGATCGTTGTAGCCCACCGAGCGCCCGGAGATTCCCCACAGCGTGTCGCCGCGCTTGACGGTGTAGTCGCGGTGTTCCGGTTCCTGTTCTTCTTCGGCCATCCGCTGCTCTTCCTGCATGCGGCGATAGGCCTCGATCGACTCGTTGGCCATCATCTGCGCCTCGTCGGCGAGACGCATGGCGCGGTCGTCGTCACACTCGGAGCCGGCCGCTTCGGCCTGATTGATGATCTTGCGGGCTCCACGCCACTCCGCCCCCATCGCGCGGGCATCGGCGTTGACCGACTTGGCCTCATCAATGGCGGCCTGCACATCGGGACTGATGCCTTCACAGGTTTCGGCTTCCTGCTCGGGCGCGGTTGCGCAGCCGACCGCAAGGCCGAGCACGAGAGCTGCTACGCTCAGGCGCTTGGTATAGGCGGAAATCTTCATGATCCGGTTGCCTCCAGGCACAGGGAAAAAGTCTTGTAGAACGCTACTCGGTTCATTGTTTTCAAGGCGTCAGTGGGCGAGCCCTGATTGTACGAGGCGCTGAATTGAAGCTATCACCCCCCGTGGGACCGGTCAAGCTGACCACGCCAGGGTGTGAACCGCTTCTCACCGTGGCTCCGGGAACACTTATCAGTCTTGCGTCCCGGCCCGTTCGCGCGCCTCGATGGCCAGACGTTTGGCCCGTTCGGCGGTATCACGCGCCGCACCATACTCGCCAGCGTGGAGTTTTTCTTCGGCCGTTTCGAGCAGATCGCGCGCACGCTGGAGTTGGGCGTCACCGCCGTCACCCTCGATGACCACCGCCTCGGCCGATTCTATGGCCTGGCGTGCGTCACTCATTTCCTGGTAGGGCACACCAGCACAGCCGCCCGAAAGGAGCAGCAGAACGCTCACGAGGAGAGGGATGACGCCTTTTCGCGCGCGTCGCGAATCGATTATGCTCATGCTGGCTGTGCCGCCCGACGGGTGGTCGGAAGCTAGCACCACCCCCGGGGACGGTCAAGCCGCGATCGGGGGCGGGATCCGGCCGCGCGCGCCGGACACCAAGCCACGCACGCCGCCAGGATCGCCTACCCGGCGACCCTGACTGTAATCCGCGACCACGGACCATATCCATGACCGACATCCTTGTCCTCTATTACAGCGCGACCGGAGGTGTCGCAGAGATGGCGGCACAGGTTGCACGCGGCATCCAGTCCGTCGACGGCATGCAGGCCCGCGTGCGGACGGTGCCAGCGGTATCCCCGGAGACCGAACGCGTCGCCGACGAGATCCCGGCCGATGGCCCGCCCTACGCGAGCGAGCAGGATCTGTTCGAATGTGCCGGCCTCGCCTTGGGGTCGCCCACGCACTTCGGCAACATGGCGTCGCCGCTGAAGCATTTCTGGGATCACTCGACGAGCACATGGTTCAGCGGCGAGCTGGCCGGCAAACCCGCCGGCGTATTCACGGCGTCGTCCAGCCCCCATGGCGGTCAGGAGACCACGCTGCTGTCGATGATGCTGCCGTTGCTGCACCACGGCATGATGGTCCTGGGCCTGCCGTATACGGAGAGCGCGCTGATGGAAACCGATGGCGGCGGCACCCCTTACGGCGCGAGCCGGGTGACGGGCTTCGACGGCGCGCGCGCGTTCGCCGCCAGCGAAAAGACCCTCTGCCGCGCCCTCGGCCATCGCCTCGCCGATGTCACGGCCCGTCTCGGGAATCAGCCGAATTGAGCCCGGTCACGATGTCGTACCGGGCCGCCGCGCTGGCGGCCTACTTCGCCCTGCTCGTGCTGATGCTGAACTGGTTCACCTGGCTTGCCCCGCCGGAGCGAATGCCGATCGCGATCGCCCTCATTCTGACCGCCGTACCGCTGCTGTTTCCGCTGCGGGGCCTTCTGCACGGGCGCCTGTATACCCATGCATGGACGAGCTTCCTCGCCCTCCCCTATTTCATCCTCGGTGTCGATGCGGTCGCGGCCGGGACGGAGCCGATCTGGCTCGGCTGGGCGACGGTAGTGGCGAGCACGACCCTGTTCACCGCAACGGTAGGCTACACGCGCTGCCGCGGCCGGGAATTGCGCGCGGACGGCGGATAGCCACTGGATCGCTTCGTGTGTCGGGTTTCCTTCGTCAACCCAACCTACGCAACTGTGGACTCGGTTACGTAGGTCGGGTTGAGCGCCACCGATACCCAACGGGTCGAGTCGAGACCCTTCGAGGGAATCCCCACCGTCTCGATCGAGATGTCGGGTTCCCCGCGGCAGCCCCATCCATGGCAGCGTGCAACGCCGTGCTTGGCTACGCGCTCACGCAGTTGTGCCGCGAGCGACGCCGGTCAGCGAGCCCGCGCCAGCACCTCTTTCACGAAGGGCACGGTCAACCGGCGGCCGCTGGCCAGCGATGCGCGATCGAGGGTATCCAGGCGTTCGAGTTGCCCGGCGAGGTCGCGCGGGAAGTGGCGCAGCAGATAATCGGCCACGGCATCAGGCAATTCCAGCCCGAGCACCCCGGCCCGCGCGGTGAGGGCCTCGCGCTTCTCCGTCTCGTCGAGCGGCGCCAACTGCAGCACGGGCCCCCAGGTCAGGCGCGAGGCGAGGTCGGGCAGCGCGAGTGGCAGTTCGGCCGGGACCGCTCCCGCCGCGAACAGCAGTCGCGCGCCACTGGCGCGAGCGGCGTTGATCAGGCCGAACAGACCGCGCTCCCACGCCGCATCTCCGACCACGGCGTCGAGTGCGTCGAGCGCGATCAGATCCAGCGCCTCCAGGCCTTCCAGGATCCCGGCATGCGCACCGGCCTCGCCGTCCAGCGGCAGCCAGGCGCAGCGCGCGCCCGCATCACCGGCGCGCCGGCAGGTCGCCTGCAGCAGATGGCTCTTGCCGAGGCCGGCCTCGGAAGCCAGGAATGCCTGGCGCTCGCCGGTACCCTCGGCCATCCCGCGCAGGACTTCGACGGCGAACCGGTTCGGGCCCACAAAGAAGGCCTCGAACGTCGCGCCGGGCGCCAGCGATATGCCGAGTGGCATCTGCGGACCGAACGGGTCGGCATGGGTCGCCATGAGGGTCTGTCAGTCCGTCAGGCGGAAAACGATCTGCGTCCGGGGGGCATCCGCTTCGCCATCCTCGCCGGGCGTGGCTCCGGCCTCCGATGCGCTGTCCGGATCCGGATCCGTGTTACCGCCGTCACGCTCCCCGTCACCGGTCGACCATGAGTCCATCCCGTCGCCGTCGGACTCACCGTCGCGATCAGCAGGCTCGCGCCGTTCGACCTTTTCCAGGACATCGCCCAGGGCCACGGCGCGCTCGAACTCGCCGGCGCCACCGCGGACCTCCAGATCGAACACCAGCTCCTCGGGCCGGACCTCGCGCAGCGCGAACGAGCGGATGCGGACGAGGCCCTCGATGTATTCCTTGACCCGGGCATAATCATCGAGCGACGCCACACCTTCGATCCGCGCGCTCAGCCGGGTCCGCTCCCCGCCCTGGCCGGCGAGCATGGCGGCCAGGCGATCGGTCGCGCCATCGACACCCGTGGCCACGGCGGCACCGACACCGTCGCCGATCCCACCCCAGGCGCGGCGCTCGCCCGCACCGACGAGCGTCCAGTCACCGCGCCATTCGCCGCTGCCACGACGCAGATGCCCCACCAGCAGGATATCGCCGCGGTAGCGTTCAGACGCCGTCTCCAGTGTGTCCAGGAAACCACCACTGATATCCACGAAATCGACCTTCTCGCGGTCGCGCGTATCCATCAACGGCAGCATCACGGGCAGCGCACGGCGGCTGGCGGCTTCCATCAGGGCCTTGAAGGCCGCGGAATCACCGTCCGCGGCGAGTATGCGCCGCTCCCGGCCATCGTCGATCGCGAGCCACACCAGCACCTCGGGGCGTTGCTCACCCCAGACGACGACCTCCAGCTCCTCGAGGCGCTGCTCGATGCGACCCCCCGTATAACTGACGACCAGGCGGAACTGCGGGCCGCCTTCGTCCTCCTCATCGGTCTCGGCTTCATCCTCCCGATCGCCATCCTCGATCGGATCGTAGCGATAGCGCTGGACGAATCCGTCCGGGCTCTCCAGTAACGCGTCGATACCGTCGCGATCCAGCACGGCCGCGCTGCCGGCCATTTTGACCAGCACGCGCTCCAGTCCCTCGCGGAACGCCCTGGTGCGCTCTTTCCCGCTCTTGTCGTCGACCTCGACGGAGGCCGTGTGGAGATCCTCGATGGTAACGGCCTGCGCGCTCGCGAAGGGCAGCAGCAGGGCGATGAACAGCAGTAACAGCGAAAGAAAGAGGCGCATGGCGGCGGGGCGCATATCCGGTGACCGAAACGGCGAGGTACAATACCATTTTTGCTCGCTGCTGCAGACGTTGCCATCGCCCATGACCGACTCCGATTCAGCTCCCGGCCCTCTTACGTACCGCGACGCCGGCGTGGACATCGATGCCGGCGAGCGTCTGGTCGACCGGATCGGCGCCGACGTGGCGGCCACCCGAAGACCCGAGGTGCTCGGCGGACTCGGCGGCTTCGGCGGCCTGTTCGCGCTCGATATGAGCCGCTTCCGCCAGCCGGTACTCGTCTCCGGCACCGATGGCGTCGGCACCAAACTGCGACTCGCGCGCGACCTCGACCGCCACGACTCGATCGGCATCGACCTGGTCGCGATGTGCGTCAACGACGTGATCGTCACCGGGGCCGAGCCGCAGTTCTTCCTCGATTACTACGCCACCGGCAAGCTCGATGAAGAAGTCGCTGCGACCGTCATCCGCGGTATCGCAGCCGGCTGCAGCGAGGCCGGCTGCGCACTCATCGGCGGCGAGACGGCGGAGATGCCGGGCATGTACGCGGCCGGGGACTACGACCTCGCCGGTTTCTGCGTCGGCGCGGTCGAGCGTGACCGGATCCTCGACCCAACGCGCGTCGCGCCGGGCGACTGCGTGCTCGGCCTCGCCGCGTCGGGTCCGCACTCGAACGGTTATTCGCTTATCCGGCGGGTACTCGAGCGCAGCGGCGCCGATCCGGCCATGCCCTGCGGTGACACCACGCTCGGGGCCGCCCTGATGGCACCGACGCGGATCTATGTCCGCTCGCTGCTGGCCCTGCTCGGCGAGCATGAGGTCCATGCACTGGCGCATATCACGGGGGGCGGGCTGCTCGAGAACCTCCCCCGCGTACTCCCCGCCGGGACCTGCGCCCGCATCGACCCGCAAAGCTGGGAGCGGCCGCCCGTGTTCGACTGGCTGCAGGACGCCGGGGAGATCGAGGAACGCGAGATGCTGCGTACGTTCAACTGCGGCATCGGTATGTGCGTGGTGGTTCCGGAGACGGGCGCGGCCGCGGCCGAGGCGGCGCTCGCCGGCGCGGGCGAGACGGTGTGGCGCATCGGCCGGATCGAGGCATCGGACGAATCCGAGCCCGAAGTGATCACCGGGGCCGTTTCTTGAAGGGCGGACTGCCGATCGTCGTTCTGGTCTCCGGGCGCGGGACCAATCTGGAGGCGCTGCTCGCGGCGCATGCGCGCGGCGACCTCCCGGTCGATTTCCGCGCCGTCATCAGCAACCGCCCCGGGGTCACCGCTCTCGACCGCGCCGACGCGCACGGCGTGGCCGCGCAAGTCATCGATCACAAGGCGTACGGGGACCGGGCAGCCTTCGACGCCGCGCTCGCGGAGACCATCGACCGCCACGGGCCGGCCCTGATCGTGCTGGCCGGCTTCATGCGGATTCTGACCGATGGTTTCATCGAGCGATATCGGGATCGGATGCTCAACATCCATCCATCGCTGCTGCCCGATTTTCGTGGCCTGCACACCCACCGCCGGGCCCTAGAGGCCGGCGTCGAGCGCCACGGGGCCACCGTGCACTTCGTCACCCCGGAACTCGACGGCGGTCCCGCCGTCCTGCAGGCGAGCGTCCCTGTCCGGGCCGGCGATACCGAAGAAACACTGGCCGCGCGGGTGCTTGAGCGCGAGCACCGCATCTTTCCGCTGGCCGTGCGCTGGTTCGCGCAGGGCCGGCTCACGTTCGATGGCCGCACCGCCCGCCTCGACGGCGCCAAGCTCGCGGCCCCGATCATCGATCCACATGACATCGAGGACGAACCGCTCCCGGAGGAATCCCGCGACCGTGTCGACTGACGCCCCCTACCGCCCGGGCAACCGCTTTCTGCTGGCTACGTGCCTGTGGCTGCTCTCGCTCGCGACCATGGCCGGAGGCAACGCGCTGCCCACGCCCCTGTCGACCTTCCACGCGGAGTACCGCGTGACCAACGGCTCCATCCAGCTCGGCACCACGGCCATCAGCCTGCAGCCCGACACGGGGGGCTGGCACTACCGCAGCATCACCGAGGCCAGTGGCCTGGCGAGCCTGTTCGTCTCCGGCCAGGCGATCGAGTCCACCCGGCTGGAAGCGCATAACGGCCGGCTCCGCCCGACGGTCTATGATCACAGCGACCCGGACAAAGAGGACAATGTCCGGGTAGATTTCGACTGGGCGGCGCGCGCGGCGACGGTCCGGGACGCGGACGGCGTACGTACGCTCAACCTCAAAAAGGACACGCTCGACGGGTTCTCGGCCACACTGGCCATGATCCAGCACGTCGCGCGCGGCGATCAGGATGTGCGTATCGCCACGATCGACGACGATGGCGAACGCGAGACGCTCGTGTTCCGGCAAGCCGGGCGCGAATCGATCAGCGTGCCTTTTGGCACCTTCGACACCGTGCGGGTTGAGCGGGTCCGCAGGGGCAAGAAACGCGAGACCATCACGTGGCTGGCGCCGGAACTCGACTGGGTCGCGGTCCGGATCGACCAGCGCAAGAACGGCGATCTGACCGGCCGCCTCGAACTCACCGGCCTGAAAGGCGAAGCCGCCCAGTCCGACTGACGCCGCTCAGGATCCGGCGACGGTCAGGCGGTCGATCAACACGGACGGCGTCCGGATATTGGCGCGCGTATCCAGATCGCTGCCAATGGCGACGATCCCCGCGAACATCCGCTCCAGCGTGCCGGCGACGGTGACCTCCTGGACGGGCTGGGCGATGCGCCCATTTTCCACCCAGTAACCGGCGGCGCCGCGTGAGTAGTCGCCGGTTACCATGTTCACGCCCATCCCCATCATCTCGGTGACGACGAGCCCCGTCCCCATCCGCGCGAGCAGCTGCTCGAAGTCTTCATCGCCCGGCTCGAGCGTGAGGTTGTGCACCCCACCCGCATTGCCGGTCGTCTCCATACCCAGCCGGCGCGCGCTGTAACTGTCCAGCACGTAATCGCGCAGCACGCCATCGCTGACGAGATCGCGCGGTGCGGTCGCCACGCCCTCGCGGTCGAACGCACAGGAGCCCATCGCGCGCGGCAGATGCGGTTGTTCGTGGATGCGCACGAATTCCGGGAACAGTTGCTCGCCCCGCCGTCCGGCGAGGAACGTCGCCTCCCGGTAGAGCGCGCTGCCGCGCACGGCGCCGACCAGATGGCCGACGATCGAACGCGCCATCTCCGGCACGAACAGCACCGGACACTCGGTCGTGGCGATCTGGTCGGCACCGATCCGGGCGATGGTGCGCTCGGCGGCCCGCCGGCCGACCGCCTCGGGCGACTCGAGATCCTCCGGCGCGCGCGCGACCGTGTACCAGAAATCACGCTGCATGTGGTCGCCATGCCCGGCGATCACGGCGCAATCGATACCGTGGCGGGTGCCGTGGACCGTCTGCAGGAAACCATGCGTGTTGCCGTACGTGGAGACGGCGGCGTGGGCGTTGACGCCGGCACCCTCGGTATTGGTGATGCGCTCATCGGCACGGGCCGCATGCTCGCAGGCAAGGGCCCGCTCGATCGCCGCTTCCGCATCGAGTCCCCAGGGGTGATACAGGTCGAGGTCGGGCACCTCGCGGGCCATGAGTTCGGCATCGGCGAGGCCGGCGTACGGATCCTCCGCGGTGAAGCGCGCGATCCGGCAGGCGGCCGCGACCGTGTCCTGGACCGCCTCGTCGCGGAAGTCGCTGGTCGCCGCCGAGCCGGTGCGCTGGCCGATGAACACGGTGATGGCGAGACTGCGGTCGCGCTGATACTCGACCGTCTCGACCTCGCCGCCGCGCACGCTCACGGACAGACCATCGGCCACGCTCGCCCCGGCCTCGGCCGCGGTCGCCCCCTCGGCCTGCGCACTCGCCAGCGCCTGCTCCACCAGCCGCTCCAACTCACTCGCCGCCGGCAGATCGCCACCGGTCCGGTCTGACTGCACGGGCACGGAACTCATCGTTTCTCCATCAGCGGTCTCTGCCGCTGAACCGGACTAAAAATCAAGAACCACGAATGAACACGAATGGACACGAATGCTGCCGCAGGGCTTCTATGGTTCCGGGGAGCTTCGCTGAAGTGTTGTCGGCAGTGAAGTCTGGTGCCTTAACGACAGATAGACACAGATAAGGTCAAAAACTCCAGTGGAGTAAAATCACGCGTTCGCGATCTGTGACCTACCACATTTGACTTTTATCTGTATCCATCTGTGTTCATCTGTGGTTTTCATCACCACCTCGAAGACCTCCATGACCTCAGCGAAGCTCCTGTAACCTCACGGGGCCCTGCGGCAGCCATTCGTGTCCATTCGTGTTCATTCGTGGTACCGCTTTTGACTTACCCGCTCTGCGTACCACCCACGGTAATGGCATCAAGCTTGAGCGTGGGCTGGCCGACGCCGACGGGGACGCTCTGGCCTTCCTTGCCGCACACACCGATGCCGGTGTCGAGTTCGAGGTCGTTGCCGACCATCGAGACCTGGTGCAGCGCGCTCGGGCCGTTGCCGATCAGGGTCGCGCCCTTGACCGGCTTTGTCACGCGACCGTTTTCAATCATGTACGCCTCGGACACGGAGAAAACGAATTTACCGGAGGTGATGTCGACCTGGCCGCCGCCGAAATTGACGGCATAGAGGCCGCGATCGACCGACTCGATGATCTCCTGCGGGTCGCGGTCGCCGGCGCGCATGTAGGTGTTGGTCATGCGTGGCATCGGCAGATGGGCATAGGACTCGCGCCGGCCGTTGCCGGTCGAGCGCTGCCCCATCAGGCGCGCGTTCATCTTGTCCTGCATGTAACCGGTCAGGATGCCGTCCTCGATCAATGTGGTGCACTGCGTCGCGGTGCCCTCGTCGTCGATACTGAGCGAGCCGCGACGACCATCGATGGAACCCTCGTCCACCACGGTGCAGCCGCGCGCGGCCACACGCTCGCCCACACGACCAGCGAACGCGGACGTGCCCTTGCGATTGAAATCGCCTTCGAGCCCATGACCCACCGCCTCATGCAGGAGCACACCGGCCCAGCCCGACCCGAGCACGACCGGCATCGTCCCGGCCGGGGCATCGACGGCCTCGGTGTTGACCAGCGCCTGGCGCACCGCCTCGCGGGCGTACTCGCGCGCACGGCCCTGCTGGACGAACACGTCGTAGCCATGGCGGCCGCCGCCACCGCCCATGCCCTGCTCGCGGCGGCCGTCGCGTTCAACGATCACGCTTACGTTGAGGCGCACCAGCGGACGCACATCGGCCGCCAGCGTCCCATCGGATGCGGCCACCAGCACCACCTCGTGCTTGCCCGACAGGCTCGCGATGACCTGCTTGACTGCCGGATCGGCCGCCCGCGCCTCGCGGTCACAGGCCATCAGCAGCTCGACCTTTTCGCTGTCCGTCAGCGTCGCCAGGGGATCGTCGGACGGGTACAGCGCCAGTGCACCGCCGCCGCGCCATGCGGGTACGGCGGCGTCCTGGCCGGCCCGGGCGATGGCACGGGCGGCGCGGGCCGACTGCTCCAGCGCCGGCAGCGCGATCTCGTCGGAGTAGGCGAAGCCGGTGCGTTCTCCGGCCATCGCGCGCACGCCCACCCCGCGGTCGACATCGAAACTGCCCTCGCGGACGATGCCATCCTCCAGGATCCAGGATTCCTGGCGTGCGGACTGGAAGTACAGGTCGGCCGCGTCGACCGCATGGCCGAGCAGGCCGTCGAGGACGCGCCCGAGCGCGTTCGTCTCGAGGCCGGCCGGGGCCAGCAGGTGCTCGCTGGCGATATCGAGTGCAGCGTCGGTCATGGGTTCCTCCATCCGACAGTACGGATGCGGTGGTCTGGTCGCCGGGCATGCGCCACTGGCGCCATCCCGGCGATCGGGTTATCGCGGTTCGTGCGAACCGCTGGCGAGACGACGGTGGCGCGTCGCGGGGAAACGGCGGCGCGTGGCCTCCAGGCGCGCGCGATCGAAATCGGCGGCGACGAAACCATTGCCGTTGGCGCGTTCGGCCACGACCGTGCCCCAGGGATCGACGATCATCGTATGTCCCCAGGTCTCACGTCCACTGACATGGTATCCGCCCTGGGCCGGCGCAACCGTCCAGGCGAGATTTTCGATCGAACGGGCACGCAACAGGACTTCCCAGTGGGCCCGACCGGTCGCTTTGGTGAAGGCGCTGGGCACGAAGAAAATCTCCGCGCCCCGGTCGAGCAGCTGGCGGTACAGCTCCGGGAAGCGCAGATCGTAGCAGATCGTCAATCCCAGCCGTCCGATCGGCAGATCGACGGTCACAACGGCATCGCCGGGTTCGATCCCCGAGGACTCCCGATAGGTCTCGCCGTTGTCCAGCTCAACATCGAACAGGTGCATCTTGTCGTATTGCGCGACACAGGCACCGTCCGGACCGAAGACCATCAGGCGCTGCCGCACGCGCTCGCCACCCGGGGTCGCGATCGGCAGCGAGCCCCCGATCAGCCAGACCCCGTGGCGCACGGCCGTTGCCGCCAGGAAGTCCTGCTGCGGACCGCTGCCTTCCGCCTCCGCGTGTTCCAGCTTGGCCTTCTCGGTTTGGCCGATCAGGCCGAAGTTCTCCGGGAGACCGATCACGCTGGCGCCATCGGCGGCCGCCGCGGCGATCAGATTCCCGGCCTCATCGAGATTGGCCAGCACGTTCGACCCGGACGCCATCTGGATCGCGGCCATCCGCGTTTCGCTCATGTCCCGTCGCCCTCCGTGATCTCGAGTTCAAGGCGTTCCGGCCGACCGCCGGGGGTCAGCGTGATTGCACTCCCCGGAACCCCCAGCGCGACCAGCCAGTCGCCGAGCTCGGTGGCCCACAGTTCGCCGCGCTCGCCCCCCGCATAACGAACGACCAGCTGGGCATTGCTGCGGCGCGACCAGGCGCGGACGACCGAGGGCAACGGCGCCATCGTGACGACCGTGCGGCCGTCACGGGGTCGCGCCCAGGCGCTGGCTTCCAGGGTCCAGGAATCGGCTACCGCCGTAGCCGGCACCGACAGCATGGCACCGAGCAAGGCGATCCCCGAGAGTATACGCGGAAGGTTGCGCGCCATCCTCATCGGCCCTGGCGGCCCGGTTGCGATGGCTCATAGGTATTCGTGTTTTCGGGTGCCCGGTTCACCAGTTGGACTTTGGGATCGGCCCATGTGCCTGTCAAGCTGTAACGGAATTCGCTGGCCTCCTCCACATCAGCACCGATGTTGCGCAGCACGCCCTGCACCAGCGCGACGGCAAGCCCGGTAACCGGTCCTCCGGTCAGAGCGCCGATTACCGGCAGCGAACTCGACAGTTCCGGCTGAAACGCGACCGTCTGGTCATAGTCCCGCGCCACCAGGCCGGTCCGCCCGGTAATGATCATTTTCCCGACGGGCCCATCGACTTCAAGGCCACGACTGAACGCGTTGCCACCATCGAAATCGATGCGGCCATTGATGGTATCGAAGGCGTAACCGCGCTGAACGAGAGTGCCGAAATCCATGGACAGCAGCTGCGGCAGCGCTCGCAGCGAAACGAGACCCAACAGGCGCGCCGGGCCCGGATCCACTTCCGGAATCACGCCGTCCTCGAGCTGGAGCTGGGCGTACCCTTCGAGATTCTCAAGTGTCGGCGCCCAGGGCGGGCCATTCCAGTCCAGATTGGCTGTCACCTCGCCATCGCCCTCGACCAGGGCACCACCGTAACCGATGCCGCTCAGCCCCGCACCGAAGTTGCCGCTGCGCAGCTGCAGACGCACGGAGGTCCTTGAACGTGGATCACCGCGCCAGCGCCCCTGGCCCTCGAGCCGCAGATGCTCGTTATCGAATCCGACGCGATGGATCGTCACCCCATCCGACGTTGGACTGGTCACGAGGGTGATATCGTTCAGCAGGGCATTACGGGTCTTCAGCCGATCGATGCGCACGTCGAGCGGGGGCATGCTGGCGGGGTCTACACCATCGAAACCGGTCTCCTCCTCCGTCTGCTGGGCGGCGGCCGCCTCCACCCCGCCCTCAGGCGCAAGCAGACCCAGATCGATCCAGTCATAGCGGACGCGGATCGGCTCACCGGCACCCACATTGGCGGGGATCCGCGTCTGGCCGCTCACCTCGTCGCTGTCGAGTTCCACCAGCCAGTCCCCGCCCTCGCGTCGGGTCCTCAGCCGTGCATCCGAGAACACGTACGCGTCGTAGCGGGCGGCCTGCACGTCCAGGTCGGCACCTCCGAATCCGGGGGCGCCCGGGAAACCGTCGGCGCCAGCGGGTCGTGACGCGGCGGACGATGATGTTCCCCCGCCCGCCTCGGCGATGAGGGTGCGCGCCCAACCGCGCAGATCGAGCCGCCTGAGCGTGCCGTCCATATACAGCCCGGGTTCCTTACGCAGCCGGGGCGCTCCATCGCCGAAATGCACCGCCGCGCGCTCGCACACGATGCCATCGTCCCTGCCCTCCAGCAGTTCAACGAGTGCGCGCAGCTCGTCACCGTACTCGAGACGCACGACGCGAGGCGCGTCGTCCTCGAGCGGCAGCGAGAACGCGAGTCGACGATCCTGATCGGGCGCCTTGCCGAGTGGGCTCGGCACATCGATGGCGGTGCCGCGCAGCGCACTATCACCGCTCAGCATAATGGGCTCGTCATCGCCCGACGGGATGCGGATATTGATACGCCATGGCGCGGCGCCGGTTACATACTCGGCAAGCACAGTGGACAAGTGCGGCAACAGCGCCTGCGGCTCCATCATGCCGCTCGCGGTGATGACGTTGTCCGGATCGGGGCCCTCTTCGACCTCGGCATCCACCGTCAGACGCTGGCCGCGCACCGTTGCGCCGAGTCCGTCCATCTCGACCCCGCGCCGGGTGAAACGCAATGCGCCATCGAGATCGCGCATGTCCAGATCGAAACGGGGCTGCACCAGGCTGTCACCGCTGAGCGCGACACGGCCAGCGACGGTCGTCTGCTCGGGCGCGCGCAGCGGCACCTCCAGGTCGAGCCTGAACGGTGCCTCGCCGTCACCCCGGGCGCCGGCGAACAACCGCCCCAGCTCGTCCGCCAGGGGGCTCTCGTTGACCAGCCGGATCAGATCGGCAATCGGGGCATCGGCCTCGGCGCTCACGGCGAGTCGACCTTCCTCCAGATCCGGGATACGCGCCGTCAGACGCCGCGACCGGATACCGAAAAGGCGCGCCGCTTCGGCATCGATACGCATCGAGGGCCCATCAAAGCGCACACGCCCTGACACCTGATCGAGCGAGGGCCAGCCCGGGGCATAATCGATGCGTGCGTTACGCGCCTGAAGATCGACCGTGAACGTCCCGTTGCCATCCCGGTAAGGGAAATCGCGCGCACGCCCCTCGAGGCGCAATTCACCGTGCTCGACAAGGCCCGCCTGCAGGGTCCGGTCCAGGGCCGACATGACTTCCCGGGGGATTTCGCGCGCGGGGATATAACGGGTTACCGCGGGCACCGGTACGTTGTCGAAGCCGGCCTCGATGTCCAGATGGACGCTCCCGTCACCGGGCACGAACGCCTCGACACGGCCACTGGCCGTGCCGTCCGCGTTTTCCGCGCGCAACCCCTGCCCCCGGATCCGAACCCCGTCATCCGGCCAGGTGACACCGACACGGCCAGTGAACCGGGCGAAATCAAGCGGGGCGGCCATGAAACGGGGCGCGTCGAGACTGGCCTCGCGCGCGGCCAGGTCAATGCGCGCGCCGCCGCCACCCGCCTCAAGCCTTCCATCGACACCACGGACGCCGGGAATATCACCGGTGGCGGTCCAGTCCACGTCCTCGAACCGGGCCCGCAGAGCGATCGGTTCGGAGGCCGCTCCAGCCGCCTGCAGATCGTACAGGTCCCCGCCCGGCGCCAGTGGCCGAAGCTTCCGTGGCAATTCATTGGCCAGTGGCGTCAGGCGCGCCAGGGCCAGGCTGTCCTCGATCCGCAGAAAATCGGCGCCGAGGCGCCAGCGTGCCCCGTCGCCGTTCGACTCGCGGGCCACGCTGAATCCGGATTCGGGCCAGGCCCGGCCGCCGCGCCGGACCTTCAGGTCACCGACATCGAGCTGCCAGTCGCCGCCCGACTGGCCATGCCAGCGTAAGCGCCCCGCGAGGCGTTCAAACGCGACCGGCACTTCCATCGGCCCTCCGGCAACGGCGAGATTGTCGCTATCGCCGTGCAGCGCGACCTCCCCGAGGCGCCCGTTACCGAAATCGATCCAGGTGGCGAACGATGCGCGCCCGTCGCGCACGTGAATCGGCAGCTCGGGGTACAGCCCCGACCAGCGCCGCAGCTCGACGTTTTGCGCATCGACCCAGATGCGGCCTTCCCACTGCGCCCAGTCGCCGATTTCCGCACCGGTGACGTCGAAGACCGCGTCAATCGATTCACCCCATTCGGACGGCAGCTGCATCGACAGCGCGGCGCGATGATGATCTTCATCATTGGCAAGACGGAGATCGATATCCGATATCCGTGAGCGGTCGCCGTCGACCGAGACGAGATCGATCGATGCGTCGAGGAGTTGCAGACGGCCAGTGCCCAACAGCCAGCCGCCGATGCGCTGGACAAACGGTGGGGGTGTTTCCCCCTTGGGAATCACTTCCTCGACCGGCACGCGCTGGCCGAACATCGCCAGCTGCCCATCCTCATTCAATTCGATCTCGAGATTCAGGCCGACCAGCGACATGCTGCGGATGAACATCGGCAGTTCGCCACCGATACCCGGCCCGATACCGATATCGACGAACGCCTCGTCAAAACGCAGTGGCTGGCGCGCGGGCGGCGGCCCTTCGAGCCGCAGATCGACCAGCCGCAGGCGCGGCCCCAGACCATGCCATTCGACTTCCATGGACCCGATCGACACGGGCGTGTCCAGATAGTCGGCAACGCGCGCCTCCAGCTCGGCCCGGTATTCGGCCGCGAACGGCAAGGCGAGACGCAGGACGGTCAACAGCACGGCCGCCGCGATCAGGGCGAACGCGACCGTCCCGCCGAGCCACCGCCGCAGACGCCCCCAACCACTCCTCATATCGATCCCCGGTCACGCCGCCCCATCACACAAGGACGACGTCGAACTGTTCCGGTGCGTACAGGGCTTCGGCCTGCAGGCGCGTGGGGATGCCGATAAATGCCTCGAGTTCGGCCAGACTGGTCGATTCCTCATCGAGCAGCATATCCACCACCTCCTGGGCCGCCAGCACCATCAACTGGCGAGCATCGAATTGGCGCGCCTCACGCAGGATCTCGCGGAAGATTTCGTAGCAGACCGTTTCCGGCGATTTGATCGAACCGCGGCCACCGCAGGTCGGGCAGGCCTTGCACAGCACGTGCTCCAGGCTCTCGCGCGTGCGCTTGCGCGTCATCTCGACCAGTCCGAGCGCTGACACATCGCAGACCTGGGTCCGGGCGTGGTCGTTCTCCTGGGCCTTGCCCAGCGCGCCCAGGACCTTGCGCCGGTGTTCGGCCTCCGCCATATCGATGAAGTCGATAATGATGATCCCGCCCAGGTTACGCAGCCGCAGCTGCCGCGCGATCGCCTGGGCCGCCTCGAGATTGGTCTTGAAGATCGTTTCTTCGAGATTGCGATGACCGACGAACGCGCCGGTATTCACGTCGATCGTCGTCATCGCCTCGGTCTGATCGATGATCAGGTAGCCGCCCGACTTGAGCTGCACACGGCGATCCAGCGCCCGCTGGATCTCATCCTCGATGCCGTATATCTCAAAGATAGGCCGCTGGCCGCCGTAATGCTCGATCCGCTCCGTCGTCTCCGGCAGGAACTCCGTGGCGAAGCGCTGCATGCGCTCGAACGCCTCGAGCGAATCGACCCGGATCCGGTCGATACCGCCGCCGACGATGTCGCGCAGCGTCCGCAGCGCCAGCGGCAGGTCCTCATGCACCAGCGTGCCCGGGTTCGAATGACGAGCGCGTTCCTCGGCGGCCCGCCAGATACGGGCGAGCAGGCGCATGTCGGTGTCAATCGCGCTCTCGGACGCCCCTTCGGCCGCCGTGCGCAGGATCCACCCCCAGCCGGGCTCCGCCTCCAGGCGGCTCTCGACCAGCTCGCGCAGCCGGACCCGTTCCACCTCTTCCTCGATCTTGGTCGAGACACCGACATTGGCATCGTTGGGCATCAGGACCAGGTAGCGCGAGGGGATCGTGAGGTGGGTCGTCAGGCGCGCACCCTTGGTCCCGAGCGGCTCCTTGATTACCTGAACGACGAGATCCTGGCCTTCGCGCAGCAGGTCCTGGATGGGCGGATAGCCGTTGCCCGCGGGGATCGGCTGCGCCGGCGGCTCCTCGCCGTTTTCGCTGCCGGCGACGGCAGCCGCCGTCTTGTGGGCACCCGCGACGTCGGATACGTGCAGAAAGGCCGTGCGCTCAAGCCCGAGGTCGACGAAGGCCGCCTCCATTCCCGGCAGCACACGCACCACGCGGCCCTTGTAGATGTTGCCGACGATGCCGCGTCGGCGCGCACGTTCGATACTGACCTCGGCCAGTACACCATTCTCGACCAGCGCCACCCGGGTTTCCTGCGGGGTGACGTTGATCAGGATTTCCTCATTCATGGGCCGGGGTCCGGTGGCTTATGGCGGGTGCTGCATTCAGGCCACGATTATCGGGCGCAGGGTCCGTTGCGCTCAAGAAACGTGCGGCAGGCGGCAGGCGGCAGGCGGCAGGCGGCAGGCGGCAGCGCCAAGGGCCAAGGGCCAAGGGCCAAGGGCCAAGGGCCAAGGGCCAAGGGCCAAGGATCGTAGGCCGGCTTTTGCCGAAGGCAACAACCGGCAAGAACCTGTTCAGGGCCGTGGCCTGGTCCGCCGGCTGGCGGCTCCTTCGCTCGCGAACCGGCTTACGGTAAAGCCCTAACAGGATACATAACGCGCAAGCGGATCGACGCCATGGTCACGCAGCAGCGCCAGGGTCTCGAACAGGGGCAGGCCGACCACGTTCGAATAGCTGCCCTCCAGGCGTTCGACGAACACGGCGCCCAGGCCCTGGATCGCGTACCCGCCCGCTTTGCCATCGGGCTCCCCGCTGGCCCAGTACGCACGGCGTTCCGCGGCGGTGGTCGGGCGCAGCGTGACGATCGACTCGACGACCCGGCTGGCGATGGCACCGTCGGCGTCGACGGCGATGCCGCTGACGACCTCATGGCTCCGCCCGGACAGGCGTTCGAGCATGGCCAGGGCGTGGGCCGCGTCCGCCGGTTTGCCCAGCGCGACGCCATCGGCCACCACCGCGGTATCGGCCGCCAGCACCGGCAGCCCCCCCGCGGCGGTCCGTCCCGCCCGGGCCTTCGCTCGTGCGAGGCGCTCGACCAGCGCCTGCGGCGATTCGCCCGATTCGGGCGTTTCGTCGACATCGGGGTCGAGAACGCTGTAAGTCAGACCGACCTGGTCCAGCAATTCCCGCCGCCGCGGTGAACGCGACGCGAGCAGCAGATCAACGATTTCGCGTTTCTCCGGCATGGTTCAACGGTGGTACGGCTGGTTATGGAGGATGGAGACGGCGCGGTACAGCTGCTCCGCCAGGACAACGCGCACCAGCGCGTGGGGCAGCGTCAGCGGTGACAGCGACCAGCGCTCGTCCGCTTCTTTGACCAGGGCCGGATCGAGCCCATCGGGGCCACCGACAAGGAATGCGACCTGGTCGCCGGTCCGGTTCCACTCGCGGACGCGCTCGGCGAGCCCTTCCGTGCTCATGGCGCGGCCGCCGAGATCGAGCGCGATCCGATAGGCCCGCCCCGGCACCGCCGCGCGCAGCCGCTCGGCCTCCTCGGCGCGCGCCCGCTCCGGCTCGCTTCCGCTGCGCCGACGCGCCGCCGCCACCGCGTGCAGCTCCAGCCGCGCACCGCCCTGCAGGCGTTTCGCGTAGTCCGAGAATCCCTCGGCCACCCAGTCCGGCACCCGCGTACCGACGGCAACGAGATGAAAACGCATGCGGGCTCCGATGTTCTTTGGGCTGGATTGGTCTCGTCGGACAGGTCCGGCGCTGGCGTTTTCTCACGCAGAGCCGCGGAGCACGCGAAGAGTCCGAAAGAAGACCGTAGGCCGGCTTTTGCCGAAGGCAACAGCCGGCATGCACCTCGACAAAATCTGTCCCAGCCGCCGGCTGGCTCCCTTCGGTCGCAAGCCGGCCTACGTCTGGTTTTTACCTTACTTCCCGGGCGAGTTCGGCGTGCCTGGCGAGAGGCGATTTTGACTATACTCCGCGCCCTCCGCGGCTCTGCGTGAACAAAACGGCGCCGGAATTCTCCGCAACCGGATCGCTCACCCCGATCCGGCGGCCGAGTCGTCCACGTGCATCGACCAGAGTTTTTCGAGGTTATAGAAGTCGCGTTTCTCGCGGCTCATGACGTGAACCACCACATCGCCGAGGTCGACGAGATACCAGTCCGCACCGCGCTCGCCCTCGATACCGAGGGGTTTGATCCCCGCCTCACGGGAGCGCTCCAGCACCCGATCGGCGAGCGATTTCAGGTGGCGCTGGGAGGTGCCGCTGACGACGATGATGGTGTCGGTGATCGAGGTCTGGTCACGTACATCCAGCGTGCGCACATCGACGCCCTTGAGTTCGTCGATGGCGGCGAGGACGACCTCGGCAATGGCGCCCGGTTCGGGCGACGGACCTTGTTCACGCGTCATAGAGTCGATGTTCCTCGAGATGGTGGCGTGCGGATTCGGGCATCAGGTAGCGCAGATCGCCGCCACGGGCGGCGAGCCCGCGGATGGCGGTGGCGCTGATGTCGAGCTGGGTGACCGGCTGGATCCAGATCCGGCCGGCCGGCGTTTCATCAAGCCCTTGCGGCGCATCGACAAGGGCATCGCGCACCGGTTCGGGCGCGGTCGGCGGTGCGCCGGGGCGGTACGTGGCGACGATATGGGCGCTGGCGAGGATCTGCCGCCAGCGGTCCCAGCGGTCGAAGGCGGCGAAGGCATCACCGCCCATGATCAGATACAGGCGATCGTCGGGATACTCCGCCCTGAATTCGGCCAGCGTATCCGCGGTGTACGACGGCCCCGGGCGATCGAGTTCGCGGCCGTCCACGATCAGGTCCGGTTCGCCGGCGACGGCGGCGTCGAGCATGGCGAGGCGATGCTCCGGCGCGGCCGCCGGCTCGTCGCGCAGCGGCGAGACGCGGCACGGGAGCAGCCGAATGGCGTCGAGCGCGAGCGCGGCGCGTACCTCGACGGCCGGGCGCAGGTGGCCGAAATGGATCGGGTCGAAGGTGCCGCCGAGGATGCCGATGCGGCGCATTCAGGCACCCGGCCGGAGGGGCTGCGCGCCCTTCATGTGCGGATCTGGCCTTCGCCCAGGACCACGTACTTCTGCGTCGTCAGGCCCTCGAGCCCGACCGGGCCGCGTGCGTGGAGCTTGTCGGTGCTGATGCCGATCTCGGCGCCGAGGCCGTACTCGAAACCATCGGCGAACCGCGTCGAGGCGTTGACCATGACCGAAGCGGAATCCACCTCGCGCAGGAACCGCTGGGCCCGCGACCAGTCTTCGGTGACGATCGCGTCGGTGTGGTGCGAGCCGTGCGCCGCGATGTGCTCCAGCGCGGACTCGATGCCGTCGACCACACGCACGGCCAGTACGGGTCCCAGATATTCCGTATCCCAGTCGGCCTCGGTCGCCGGCACCATCTCGGGCACGATCGCCTGGCTGGTCGGGCAACCGCGCAATTCGATGCCGTGCCCGGCGATGGCGACGGCGATCTTCGGCAGCAGCGCGTCCGCCACCGCCCGGTCGATCAGCAGCGTCTCCATGGCATTGCAGACACCCAGCCGGTGGGTCTTGGCATTGACCGCGATCGCCCGCGCGCGCTCGGCGTCGGCCGCCCCGTCGATGTAGACGTGGCAGATGCCGTCGAGGTGCTTCAGTACGGGGATGCGCGAATCGCGCGCCACCCGCTCGATCAGCGAGCGCCCGCCGCGCGGAATAATGAGATCGACCTTGCCCTCGGCCGCCAGCAGTTCACCGACCGCGGCCCGATCGGTGGTGGCGACCACCTGCGCGGCCTCACCCGGCAGGCCCGCTTCGGCGAGACCGGTGGCGACACAATCGCCGATGGCACGATTCGAGTGGTGCGCCTCCGAGCCGCCGCGCAGGATGCAGGCATTGCCCGCCTTCAGGCACAGGGCCGCCGCATCGGCGGTCACGTTCGGACGCGATTCGAAGATGATCCCGATCACGCCCAGCGGCACCCGCATTTTGCCGACACGGATACCGGACGGCCGCGGCTGGAGATGATCGATGGCGCCGACCGGGTCCGGCAATGCGGCGACCTGGCGCAGGCCGGCGATCATGGCGTCGATCCGGTCGTCGGTGAGCGTCAGCCGATCCAGCGTCGCCGCGTCGATGCCATTCGCGCGGCCGGCCTCGAGATCGCGCTCGTTGGCCTCCGCAAGCGCTTCGCGCCGGCTGTCCAGCGCCCGCGCGATCGCTTCCAGCGCCGTATTGCGCTCGGCGGTCCCGGAACGGGCCATCGCGCGCGCGGCCGCGTGCGCCGCGGCCGTCAATGACGCCATGTACTCGTGAATGTCGGGTGCGGCGACCTCGGCGGGTGCGCTCATGCTCGACTCGCTCTGCGGTTACGGTGCAACAACACGCGAGGGCGACAGCGGGGTACGCCGCGCCCCCGCGGCGGTGAGTGCCAATTCTAGCAGTTCGTCCCGGAAACTGCCCTGTGCCGCGCCCTTCGCGAGACGTTCCAGACGCGCCGCGCGAGCGCACAGCCGCTGCCATCCCGCGACGTCCATGCGCCCAAGCGCCTGGGCGAACGGACGCTGGCGGCGTTTCCATACACCGACGGCGTCCGCCGCCCGCGCGGCCGGCATGCCGGCGGCCACCCGTTCGGCCCCATCCGCGAGCAGCGCCAGATCGCGCTGCAACGCCCAGACGATCACCGGCTCCGGGGTCCCCTCGCCGTGCAGGCCGGCGACGATGCGGCCGACGCGGGCGGTCGAGCCGGCCAGCAGGGCGTCGCTCAGATCGAACACGGACCAGCGCGCCGAGTCGGCCACGACCTCCGCGACCCGATCGGCGTCGACCGCGCCGGGCCCGCCCAGGAGGAGGAGTTTGTCGATCTCCTGGGCCGCCGCGAGTAGATTGCCCTCGACCCGCGCGGCGAGCAGGGCGACCGCCTCGCGGCTCGGCTTGAGGCCCTGCGCCTGCATGCGCTTATCGAGCCACTGCGGGAGCTGGGCCGGGTCGATCGGCCAGACCTGGATCACGACCCCGGCTTTTTCCAGCGCGCTGAACCAGCGCCCGCGACGCGCCTGCTGTTCCAGCTTCGGCAGCGTCAGCAGCAATACGTTGTCTTCCGGCGGCCGTTCGGCCCAGGCCGTCAGGGCGGCGCCGCCCTCGCGCCCGGGTTTCCCGCCCGGCAGGCGCAGATCCACCAGGCGCTGCTCGGCGAACAGCGATAAACTGTTGGCCGACTCGCTGAGCCGGCTCCAGTCGAAGTCGCTGCCGGCATCGAAGACCTCGCGCGAACCGAAGCCCCGCTCACGCGCCGTGCGGCGGATCATGTCCGCCGCCTCGACGTGCTGCAGCGGCTCATCGCCGGTGACGACATAAATCGGTGCGAGCCCTTTCGCGAGCTGGGTAGCAATCTGGTCGTAGCGTAGCTGCATCGGCCCTCCGGGCGTGGCCACACAGTGTAGCGCCGCACAGCCCCGTGGGCGATTACCCCGCTCCGATTCCGGCCCCGGTGATCGATGCATGTTGCACCCCCGGCGATTCGCCAGCACCATTCGCCCGATCGCGTGCCCGGGGTCGTTCCGCTCCGGGCCGCCCAACCGAACCGGGTCTGCGGCCCGGGAGTCTGGAGGCGCCAGAAACCATGCGGCTCGATACGATCACCACGCTGACCTTCGATGTGGTCGGCACCCTCATCGATTTCGAAACCGGCATCGTCGAGTGGTATCACCCCTGGCTGCGTCGCCATCGTCAGCGCGTCGATGACGAGGAGATCCTGCGCGCGTTCGCCGCCGCGGAGGACCGCCTGCAGCGCTCCAACCCGGAAATGCCGTTCACCTCGATGCTGCCCCGGATCCATAACGCGCTCGCGGAATCATGGTCGCTCGACAGCGACGAGTCCGAGTCGCTCGATTTCCGCGATTCCATCCGCGACTGGCCCCCGTTCGCCGACGCCGTCGCCGGCCTGCGCACCCTGCACGAGCGGTTCCGGCTGGTGGCGGTCACGAACGCGGACAGTTGGGCGCTGGAGCAGATGAGCCGGACCCTCGGCGACCCGTTCGACGAGATCGTGACCTGCGACATGGTCGGTGTGAACAAACCGGACCCGCGCGTGTGGGAGTACACCGTGGATCGCCTCGGGGCGAAGCGCGAGGAGATCCTGCATTGCGCCCAGAGCCGCTACCACGACCTCGTGAGCGCCCGGAATTTCGGTTTCGCGACCGCCTGGATCGAACGCCGTCACGACCGGGAGGGTACGGGGGCAACGCCCGATACGGGCGAGAGCGTCAAGACCGACCTGCACGTCCACTCGCTGTCCGAACTGATCAGCGCGCTCGAGCCACCGCCGCCGGAGGAGCACCCGTAACCGCCGGGCCCGGCGACCGGACCGCTGATCCATGCCTTACCCGCTGCTGCGACGCGCACTGTTCACGCTCGAACCGGAACGGGCCCATGACGTCGCCCTCGCCGGCCTCGACCGTGCCGGTCCGACCCTGCTCGGACGCCTGTACGGCGACCGGGTGCCGCGCGCCCCCGTGCACGCGCTCGGGCTCGACTTCCCCAATCCCGTCGGGCTCGCGGCCGGTCTCGACAAAAACGCCGACCACGTCGACGCACTGGGCGCGCTCGGCTTCGGCTTCATCGAGGTCGGCACGGTCACGCCCCGCCCCCAGGACGGCAACCCCCACCCGCGCCTGTTCCGCCTCCCCCGCCACGAGGCCCTGATCAACCGACTCGGTTTCAACAACCGCGGCGTCGATCACCTCGTGCAACGCCTCGAAGGGCGGCGCTACCGCGGCATCGTCGGCGTCAACATCGGCAAGAACCGCGATACACCACTGGAGCACGCCCTCGACGACTATCGCCATGGCCTCGAGCGGGTGCATGCGGTGGCCGACTACATCACGGTCAACGTCTCATCGCCCAATACCCCGGGACTGCGATCGCTGCAGTCGGGTGACGCGCTGACCGAACTGCTCGCCGGCCTCGACAAGACACGACGTTCGCTGGATGCCGCCGCCGGGCGCCGGGTACCGCTGCTGGTGAAGATCGCGCCCGATCTGGACAACGAAGGCATCGACGCCCTCGCCACGGCCGCAACCACGCACGACATCGACGGCCTGATCGCCACGAACACGACCGCCAGTCGCGACCGCGTGGCCGGCGCCCCACATGCGGAGGAAGAAGGCGGCCTGTCCGGCGCGCCGCTGCTGCAGCCCTCGACCGCCGTGCTCGCCCGGCTGGCCGCACGGGTCGATGCGCGCACCGCGCTCGTCGGGGTCGGCGGTGTCGTCGATGCGGCCGGCGCAACCGCCAAGTTCCTGGCCGGCGCGCGGCTCATTCAGATCTACACGGGGCTGATCTATCGCGGGCCAAGCCTGATCCGGGATGCGGTTCGGGCTGCGCAGCGCACTGGCTGAGCGGGACCGGTGCCAAACGGCACGTTCCTGACAAGCGATGCGCGCGTTCGCTTCGCGAAAACGCGCCTACGCGGTATCCATAAACCGAATTCCATGCAGGCCGACCTGCCGCAGCAAAGTAGGCCGGCTTTTGCCGACGGGCAACAGGCGGCTTGCCCTTGCACAAGGCCTCCGCCTTGGCCGCCGGCTGGCTCCCTTCGGTCGCAAGCCGGCCTACGGTCGGTGCTGAGGTGGCAGGCTACGGCTGGCGCAGCAGGGCGCGGACGTGGGCGGCCGCGCTGCGGCCGAGGGCGTCTAGGTCGTATCCGCCCTCGAGGACCGAGACGATGCGGCCTCCGGCGTGGCGATCGGCGATGTCGCCGATGCGTTCCGTTACCCAGTGGAAGTCGTCCTCGTTCCATGCGAGGCCGCCAATGGGATCGTCCCGGTGGGCATCGAAGCCTGCCGAGACGAGCACCAGTTGCGGGGCGAAGTTTTCCAGCGCCGGCAGCCAGCGCCGTTCGACGGCTTCGCGCATGGCCTGACCGTCGGTGCCCGGGCTCAGCGGGCAGTTCACGCGCTGTCCCGGGACATCGTCACCGTAGTAGCCGGGGAACTGCGGGAATTCGAAGGTCGAGCAGAACAGGATCCGTGGATCGTCGGCCACGAGGTCCTCGGTGCCGTTGCCGTGGTGGACGTCGAAGTCGCAGATGGCCACGCGCTCGAGACCGTGCGCCTCCAGGGCATGGCGGGCGGCCGCGGCCACGTTGCCGAAAAAGCAGAAACCCATCGGTCGTTCGCGTTCCGCGTGATGGCCCGGCGGGCGCACGCTGCAGAACGCGGCCTCGCACTCGCCGGACAGCACCGCATCGGTCGCGGCGATCGCCGCGCCGGCGGCCCGCCGCGCCGCCGTCAGCGTGGCCGGCATCATCAGCGTATCGCCATCCAGTCGCCACTCGCCCCGGGTCGGCGCACTGTCGAACAGCCGATCGACATGAGCCGCCGGATGGACCCGCAACAGCGCCTCGCGCTCGACCAGTGGCGCCTCGCGCCACTCGAGCCAGTCCGCCAGACCGTCCGCCGTCAGGGCATCGTTCACCGCCGCCAGACGTGCCGGGCGCTCGGGATGACCGCCGCCCATGTCGTGTGCGGCACAGTCGGGATGAGTAAAGACCGCGACCTTCATGGCACTCAGGCGAACGGCACCACGGCGTGCGCGCGGGCGATCGTGAAGATCCAGGCGAATACCGCCACCGCGGCGAAGAACGCGGGCACACGGACATTGGCCCCATACCAGGGTTTAAGTGCCACGAGGCCCAGCCCGATGTAGACAATCAACAGCACGATCTTGGCTACCAGCCACCCCTGCGCGAACGGGTTCCAGCCATAGGCGAAAAGCAGCGCGATTGCACTCGCCAGCAGCAGGGTATCAATCACGTGCGGGAGGATTTTCACCGGCTTGCGCGCCAGCATGCCGGGCACGCGCCACGCCCAGAACCCTCGCAGCAGGAAACCGAGAATCGATAACCCCGCCATGAGCATGTGCAGGTGTCGCAGGCCGTCGATCATGTTCGCTCCAGTCGTTGGCGGCCATTATCGGCCGACCCGTAAGGCAGGCAAGGGCCACGCAACCCTACCAGTCCCGGCTCCATTCAGGGAGCCCGAAAGCCGCACGTAAAAGCACTGCCATCGATCCATTGATCGCCGCCGATAAAAACCGTAGCATCCCGCCTTGATGGGCGATTAGCTCAGCGGGAGAGCGCTGCCTTCACACGGCAGAGGTCGCTGGTTCGAAACCAGCATCGCCCACCACTTCCTTACCCGCGCCGGTCGTGCCCGTACGATCCTGGCGACTCCCGAGCAGTCAATTCACATCGGTGCTTCGTTACGGCGGCGGCAATGCCGCGCCGGGCTATCCGGCGCGCATACGGATTCGCGCGACCGCTGGAGCGGCCGCACGTCCCGGGCGATCACGGGCGATGGGGCGCGCGACCGGGACGGGTCGGAGGGGATACCGCGTTACGAGTCGCCGGTCGACCCGTCGCCCGATTCCGGGCCATCCATATCGACAAACTTCCAGTCGGCCCGGGTCAGCTTGCCGTCGTTGTCGATATCCTCACGTTTCGCTTCCGCCTCCGGCACGCCGAGTTCGATTGCCTCCTCGACCGTGATCCGCCCGTCGCCGTTACTGTCGGCGTCCTTGAATCCGGGCCGCTCTTCGCCCTCGGCCGCGCCGGAGATCAGCGGGAAGGAGACGAGCGCCGCCCCGACCATCGCGGCTATCGATGTCTTCGTCATACAGCACCTCCCGTAACGTCACAATGAACCGTTCGCATGGAACGGGCGCAAGGTAACGAAGCCGTCTGGTGCCCTACAAGTGAACGTCGTGTAACCGTGAACCGCGTCACGCCGCGGCTCACGAGGCAAGGCGACGACGCAGGCGATGGGTCGCGAAGATCCACGCCACGACCCCGTAGGCGATCACCACCGACAGGTGCAGGACGACATCCGTGGGCGCCGTACCGGTCATCAGCGGGCGCACGATGGCGACTGCATTGGCGAGCGGCAGCAGGTGGGCGATACCGGCCACGACAGGCGGCAGTTCACTCAGCGGGAAGAAGACCCCCGACAACAGCAGCATCGGGGTCAGGATCAGCGTGAAGTAATACAGAAAGAAATCGTAGCCGGGCGCGATCGCCGTGACCACCATTGCCAGTGAACCGAAACAGAAGCCGATGAGCAGCATCATCGGCAGTACCCAGAGCGCGGCGGGACCGGCGACAAAACCGGCGAGCGAAGCCACCACCAGAATGGCCACGCCGCTGAACATCCCTTTTGTCGCCGCGAACGCGATTTCACCAAGAACGATATCGTCAACGTTCAGCGGCGCATTCAGCATGTTCGTCCAGGTCTGCTGTTCATGCATCCGCGTGAACGCGGAATAGAGCGCCTCGAAACTCGACGTCAGCATAATCGAGGAGCACACGATCCCGGAGGCCAGGAAGTCCATGTAGGGCATGCGCTCGACTTCGCCCACGAGCCGCCCGAAGCCATAGCCGAATACGAAAAGATACAGCAGCGGCTCGCCGAAGTTACCCAACACGGACGGCACCATCAGCTTGCGCCAGACGCGCAGATTCCGCCGCCAGATCGGGATAAAGCGCAGACTGGGCGCGGGCAGAAGCTGTGCGGGTCGGGCCATCGCCTTGTCTCCGGGAAATTTTCGGTCCAGCCCATGCGGGCCGGCCATTCGGGCCGCCGCATCAGTCGCGCAGTTCGTGCCCCGTCAAGCGCAGGAATACATCCTCCAGGTTGGCGCGCCGACTGAGGTATTCGATCGTCGGTGCCTCCCCGAGCGAGGCCAGCAGTTCGCTGTCGTCATGCGCGTACAGCAACAGCGTGTCGCCCACGTCTTCACTTCGCGCCGCCAGCGCGATGCCCTCGCCGCGCCCCCACTGCCACGCGGCGCCACCACGCAGTTCCAGCACGCAGGGTTCGATATGGTTCGCGATCAGATCACGCGGGCGCCCCTCGGCGACGATGCGGCCACCGTCGACGATCGCCAGCCGATCGCAGAGCCGCTCGGCCTCTTCCATGTAGTGCGTGGTGAGGATCAGCGTCCGGCCGTCGTCGCGCAGTCGTCGCAGACGCTGCCAGATGTGCTGGCGTGCCTGCGGGTCGAGCCCCGTCGTCGGTTCGTCGAGAACGACCAGTTCCGGATCATTGACCAGGGCCCTTGCCAGACTGAGGCGGCGGCGCATGCCGCCGGAAAGGGCGGACACACCCGCATCCTCGCGCCCCTCGAGCGCGGCGAACCGGATCAGCTCGTCCACGCGCGGACCGATGCCCCGCTCCTGGCCAAAATAGCTCGCCCAGGTCAGCAGGTTTTCGCGCACGGTGAAATCGGGATCCAGCGCGTCGGTCTGCGGCACGACACCGACGCGGGCGCGCATTGGGCGGGCCGCCTCGGGGATGCGATAGCCGAGCACGGTCAGATCCCCCGCGCTCGGATGCGTCAGGCCAAGCAGCATCCGCAGGGTCGTGGTCTTGCCGGCTCCGTTCGGGCCCAGCAGACCGAAACACTCGCCGGGCTCGATGGAGAAATCCACCCCATCCACCACGGCACGCCCTTCGTATGTTTTGACCAGTTCGCGCGCTGCGACAATCGTCATATCGGCACTCTGGAATCATCCGCGAGAACATCATGCCGGCAACACGCGCGGCATCGTCCGGGCGCGACGAGGCGCCCGGGCACGCTGGTAACGGTTACGGCGAAAAGGTCTGGCCGCGGCTCAAGTCCGCGGCGGCGGCGTGTAGGCCTCGCGCTCTTCACCTTCGACGATCGGCTTGATGACGATCTCGACGCGCCGGTTCTGTCGCCGGCCTTCTTCGGTCTCATTGCTCGCGACCGACTCGGTCTCACCACGACCATCGTAGATCAGGCGATCGCCCTGGACACCGCGGTCTCGCAGGTACAGACCGACGGACTCGGCGCGTCGCTCGGAAAGGCGCATATTGTAGTCGGCGGGACCGGTCGAATCAGTATGACCGATGATGTGTACGATCGTCTGCTCGTATTCGCGCAGCACATCCGCGATCTTGCGATAGGTCGGGCGGTACTGCGGCTGGATATCGGCACTGTCGAACTCGAAGGTCGCGTCGCTGGCGATACCGATCTTGAGCGCATTGTCACCCACTTCGGTTATATCGAGTTCGTCGCGCCGCTGCTCGTCGGCGAGGCTGTTCTCGAGATCCTGCCGCTGGCGATCCATATAACTGCCCACGGCGCCTCCCGCGAGCGCACCGACCGCGGCACCGGCATAGCGCTGCGTGTCGCTGCTGCCCTGGTTGCCGATCACGGCGCCCACGATGGCACCGACCACTGCCCCCGTTTTGGCGCCGCGATTGGGGTCATTGGCCGCACAGCCGACTACGAGGACGAGCGCGGCGGCGGCGGCAAAGCTGCGATACTTTTGCATGGAAGCGATCACTCCAGGGTGATTGCGTTGGGTGGCGAATTCCGCTCGATTATCCCATAAAATCGCGCGCAACCGGTCATCCCGTTACCCGCATGCCTGCACCCGCAATCGATCTGACCACCCGTGCCCACCAATGGCTGGAGCCGGTGCTCGCGCCCGGGGGCACAGCCCTGGATGCCACCTGCGGCAACGGCCACGACACCCTGTTTCTGGCCCGCGCGGTCGCCCCGGGCGGTACCGTACATGCCTTCGACCTCCAGGCTGCGGCGATCGAGCGCAGCCGGCGCCGCCTCGATGCCGCCGCCACCGGCACAGCGATCCAGTGGTACCAGCGGGACCACGCCGGACTCGCCGACGTGCTGGAATCAATCCGGCTTGATGCGGCGATGTTCAACCTCGGCTGGCTGCCGCGGAGCGACTCGAACATCATCACCACACCCGCCTCGACCACGGCAGCGCTGGCCGCGGCCGTGGCACTGCTGCGGCCCGGCGCGCGGCTGACCGTGATCTGCTATCGCGGTCACGCCGGCGGGGCGCGCGAAGCGGCCGCGGTACGGGCGTGGCTGGAGACCGCGCGCATACGCCTGCTGGCCCGTGAACCCGACCAGCCGGCACCCGGTGCGCCGGTGCTGTATGCCATCGAACCGCTGTAGGCGGGACGTGACGGCGCAAGCGGATCGGGCGTGAGAACCACCCGACTATTGACTTGGCGGGGGGTTCGCAGCAGTTTGCCCGTACTCGGGAGAAAGGAAACACCGGATGCCGCGTCCGCGGATGGATACCAGAACGCGCGGTGCACCGCTACAGCCACGGCGATTCGCGCTGTTCGTGGCGCTGAGCTACGTGCTCATCGCGGCCGTCTGGATCACGCTCTCCGATCGCCTCGCCGCGGCGCTGACCTGGGCGCCGGGGCAGATGGCCTGGGTACAATCGGTGAAGGGCATCGGTTTCGTCCTCGTTACCGGAACCCTCCTGTACATACTTGTCCAGCGATACGCACGCCAACTGGAGCGCCGCGACCGGGTGCTGCGCCACCAGCATGACCGCCTGGCGGCGGTGAACCGTGTCCAGGACGTGCTGCGCATGGTCAATGCGAGCCTGTTGCGCGTGCAGGATCGCGATCTGCTGCTGGAGGAGGCCTGCCGGGCACTGGTACATGGCGGCCATTTCCCCTGCGCCTGGATCGGTCTGCTCGGCCCCGAAGACGGCACGCTGCGGACGGTGGCATCAGCGACGGCCGAGGGCCTGCCCGCGGTCGGTATCGAGGTCCCAGCGGCGGAACTCGCCGCCGCCGGCCCACTCGCCAGCGCCCTGAGCGACGGCGAATTCGCGCGCATCGAGGCGGGCGGAGGCGGGATCCTGGATCACAGCGGCCCACCCGTCGGCACCTTCTCGGAAATCGCCCTCGTCCCCCTGCGCAGCGGCGGCACGGTCATCGGCCTGATCGCGATCTACGCCGGCGCACGCGGTTTCTTCGAGGACCAGGAGGAATGCGCGCTGCTCACCGAGATCGCCGACAACATCGGACTCGGGGTGGGCTATCTGCGACAGCAGCACACGCTGCAGCATTTGAGCTACCACGATGATCTGACCGGGATCGGCAACCGGGCACTGATCGAGAACCGGCTCGTGCAGGCGGTCAATGCGGTCGAACGCAGTGGTCGGACCATCGCGGCCATCGTGCTCGATATCGACGGGTTCCGGGCCATCAACGACACCAGCGGACGCCACGCCGGCGACCGGGTTCTCCACACCGTGGCGGAGCGCCTTGCGGAGCGGATCCGTCCGGGCGACAGCATCGGCCGGCTCGGCAACGACGAGTTCGCCGTCGTGTTCGCGGACGTGGACGACAGCAACCCGGTCTCCCGCCTCGCCGGCCGGCTCGCCGATGCTTTCCCGGTACGCATCGATGTCGATGGCCAGGAAATCTTCCTCACGGTCAGCATGGGGGTCGCCGTCTACCCGACCGACGCCGGCGACGCGCGCGACCTGCTCGCCCGGGCCGAACTCGCGCTGCACAGCGGCGCTGCCGACGCGTCCGGCACCATCACTTATTACGCCGCCGCACTCGATCTGCAGGCCCGCGAGCGTCGCGAGATCGAGCGCGCAATGCGGCATTCGATCGACACCAATGACTTCTCTCTCGCATGGCAGCCCGTCGTTGACCTCGGGAACGGCCACACCGTGGGCGCCGAGGTGCTGCTGCGCTGGAATCACCCCGAACTGGGCGAGATCCCTCCCGACCGCTTCATCCCCGTTGCCGAACAGACCGGCCTGATCGCGGCGCTTGGGCGCCGGGTGACGGACGAGGCCTGTGCCCAGGCGGCCGCGTGGGGGCGCGCGGGTCACGGGCTCGATGTCGCCGTCAATGTCTCCCTGCAGGAACTCAAGGCACCGGAGTTCGTCGGCCAGGTGCGGCGGATCCTCGCCCGGCACGCCGGCTCCGGGTGGCGCCTGGTCCTGGAGTTGACCGAGAGCCAGTTCATGGCGGATCCGGAGCCCGTCGTCGCCACCTGCCGGGCACTCAAGGCCATGGGCTGCGCGATCTACATCGACGATTTCGGCACCGGTTATTCGGCGCTGAATTACCTCACCCACCTGCCGCTCGACGGCCTCAAGATCGACCGTTCGTTCGTCGTACAGGCAGAGGCCGATCGTGGCGTCCGCGCGATCATTCGTGCCGTCATCGCCCTGGCCCGGGAACTCGACCTCGATGTCGTGGGCGAGGGAGTGGAGACCGAACGCCAGCTCCAACTCGTGCGCGAACTGGGCTGCCACAAGGTGCAGGGCTTCTGGTACGGCCGCCCCGAGCCCGCCGCGGCGTTCGCCCGGCGACTGCGGTCCCCGCCCCGGCAACGCGGCTGAAATGGTCCATGCGATGCGTGCGCATCAACCCAGCGGTCTACCAGGGTAAGATCCGCAATCGGCCGGCGCAGGCTGCTGAAGGGTTGCATAGCGCGACGGGCGCCGTACGCTGGGACGGATACAATCGGAGACGGCACGCAATGCGCAACATCATCCCGCGGGGCATCGTACTGGCGGCCCTGTTCGCGGCAGCCACCGGGTGCACGGGCTTCGGCGGCCTCTCGCAAAGCCTGGGCGAGTCGATCGCCTCACAGAGCGATCCGGCGGTGGTCCGCGATGGCGCGCCATCGTACCTGATCCTCGCGGATACGCTCGCACGCCGCTCGCCCGACGACGCCGGCGCACAGTTCACCGCCGGACGTCTGTACGGGACCTACGCCGGGAGCTTTGTCGAGGACCCCGAGCGTCGGCGAATCCTGTCGCAGACCGCTTACGACTACGCGCGCTCCGGCCTGTGCCTGCGCCTCGAAGCCGTCTGCGAGACGCTGGACGGACGCTTCCCCGCGTTCAGGGACGCGGTCAATGAAACGGTCGACAACGAGGACGAGGCCGAAACCCTGTACCGCTTTGCCGCGGTCTGGGCCGGCTGGCTGCGGGCGCGCTCCGACGACTACGCTGCACTCGCCGATCTGCCCAAACTCGAGGTGGCCTTCGAGCGCGTGATCGCGATCGCACCGGAAACCGACCACGGCTTCGCCCACGTCTACCAGGGCGTTCTGCTGTCCCAGCGCCCGGCCGCTCTGGGCGGCGAACCGGAAGAGGCCCGCGCGCATTTCGAGCGCGCGATCGAGCTCTCCGGCGGGCGCAACCTCATGGCCAAGGCGCTGTTCGCGGAGAATTACGCGCGCCTTGTGTATGACCGGGAACTCCACGACCGCCTCGTAACCGAAGTGATCGAGGCGGACCCGGCCGCCGGTGACCTCACGCTGTCCAATCGACTGGCGCAGGAACGGGCGCAGGAACTGCGCTCCAGCGCCGACTCTTTCTTCTAGCCGTCCTGCCCTGGAGTACGCCGATGGTTCGCCGTTTCCACCCCCTTGCAGCGCTCGCGCTTGCCTGCGCGCTGCTGGGTGTCGCCTCGAATACGAGTGCAGCCCGCACCCTGAAGATCGCCACGTCGGTTCCGGCCGGGACCACGTTCATCGAAGAACTGAAGAAGGCGGGCAATACGATCGCCGAGCGTACCGATGGACGGGTTGAGCTCAAGCTGTTTCCGGGCGGCGTCATGGGCAACGATCAGGCGGTCCTGCGCAAGATCCGGATCGGCCAGCTCCACGGCGCCGTCATCACCGCCAACGCCCTGTCGAAGATCCACGCCGATGCACAGGTCTACAGCCTGCCGTTCGTCTTCCGCAACCGCGAGGAAGTCGAGTACGTACGTGAACGCATCGACCCGGTGATCCGGGAGCGCGTGCGCTCCGAGGGCTTTGTCGTCACCGGCATCAGCGAGGGTGGTTTCACGTATCTGTTCAGCAAGGACCCGATCGACAGCGTCCAGGATCTCGGTGACGCCAGGGTCTGGGTCCCCCAGGGCGACGAGATCACCGCGCGGATGTTCGAGGCGGCGGAGAGCCAACCGGTGTCCCTGCCGGTGTCGGACGTCTATACGTCCCTGCAGACGGGGCTGGTCGATACGGTCGCGATCAACCCATCCGGCGCGATCGCGCTGCAGTGGCACACGGGCGTCAATCACTACACCAATGCGCCGCTGCTGTTCCTGATCGCGATGATGGTCGTCGACGAACGCGCAATGGAAGGCATGGAGGCCGGCGACCGGGAAACCGTGCAGACGGTACTGGAAGACACCTTCGAGCGCCTCGACGACATCACGGCCGAAGACAATCGCGAGGCGCTGGCGGCGCTCGAATCCCGGGGGATATCCGCCGTCGAGCCGGCGCGACCGCCCGAGGAGCGCGAGTGGGAAGCCATCGCCCGCGAAACGCTGAACAATATGGAACAGGAAGGGCGCTTCGACACGGAACTGCTCGAACGCGTACGTGGGCTGGTCAGCGAATACCGCGCGCGGAATGACGACTGACACACCCATCGAACGGCTGCGCCGCGGACTGCACCTCACGGAGAACGGACTGCTGGTCGTCGCCGTGCTGGCGATGGTCATCCTCGCGGCACTGCAGATCGTACTGCGCAACGTTTTTGGCAGTAGCCAGATCTGGATCGAGCCGACCCTGCGCTCGCTCGTGCTCTGGGTCGGCCTGCTTGGCGCCGTGACCGCGAGCCGTGACGGCAGCCATATCGCGATCGATATCCTCACCCGGGCACTGCCCGATCGGTGGCGACGGGGCCTGCAGGCCACCGCCTGTATCTTCACCACGCTGGTGTGCGCTGCGATCGTCTGGCACGGCGTCCGTTACGTAGTACTCGAATACGGGTTCGCCGGCACCGCCTTCGCCGGGGTACCCACCTGGGCCGTCGTGACGATCCTGCCGCTGGCGTTTGGCCTGATCGGTCTACGCTACGCACTCTTCGCCGTCGCCTTCCTGCGCGGCCGCGACCCCCTCGGGCGGCCGCAATCGTGACGACGGCCATCGTCACCCTGATCCTGCTGTTCGCCGCGCTGGCGGGCGCACCGCTGTTCGCGGTAATCGGTGCCAGCGCACTGATCGGCTTCCACCTCGCCGGCATCGATGGTCAGGCCGTAATCATCGAGATCTACCGGATCGCGGATATGCCGATCCTGGTGGCGATCCCGTTGTTTACGCTCGCCGGTTACATCCTCGGCGAGAGCGATGCGCCACGGCGCCTTGTCCGCCTCACCGACGCGCTGCTCGGGGGCTTCGGCGGCGGGCTGGCGATCGTGGCACTGATCGCCTGCGCGCTGTTCACCGCATTCACCGGCGCCTCCGGCATCACCATCGTCGCCCTCGGCGCCCTGCTCTACCCGGCGCTGAAGACGGCCGGCTACGGTGACCGTTTCAGCCTCGGACTGGTCACCAGTTCGGGGAGCCTCGGCATCCTGTTCGCGCCCAGCCTGCCGCTGATCCTCTACGGGGTGGTCGCCCAGCAGCTCGACCTGCCGATCAGCATGAGCATCAATGACCTGTTCCTTGCCGGGCTGCTGCCGGGCGTGCTGATGCTCGTGATCCTGAGCGCGTACAGCGTCTACCACGGCCGGGGACTGCGCTCGCCGGACCACCCGGGTTTCGACCGCCGCGAGGCATGGGCCGCGATCCGTGACGCCGGCTGGGAACTGCCGCTGCCATTGTTCGTCCTCGGCGGTATCTACGGCGGCCTCATCGCGATCTCCGAGGCCGCGGCGCTGGCGGCCGTCTACGCCCTGGTGGTCGAGGTCATGATCCGCGGCGACATCCACTGGCGCCGCCTGCCGGACGTACTCGTGGATGCGATGAAACTCGTCGGGGCCATCCTCCTGATCCTCGGCGTCTCGCTCGCCTCGACCAACATCATGATCGACGCCCGGGTGCCGACCCGGCTGTTCGAGTGGATCCAGTCCGTGGTCGACAACCGCTGGACGTTCCTGATCCTGCTGAACATTTTCCTGCTGATCCTCGGCATGATGCTGGATATCTTCTCGGCGCTGGTGATCATCGTGCCGATCCTGCTGCCGGTCGCACTCGGCTACGGGATCGATCCGCTGCACCTGGGCATCATCTTCCTCGCCAACATGCAGATCGGCTATTTCACGCCGCCGGTCGGCATGAACCTGTTCATCGCCAGCTTCCGCTTCGGCAAGCCGGTCATGACGCTGTACCGGGCGACCCTGCCGTTCTTCTTCCTGCTGCTCGCGGCCGTACTCATCATCACCTACGTGCCCGCGCTGTCGCTGTGGCTGCCGGGCCGGTAGGAGGAGACCTTCCGGTGGCCGACGGGTCTGCCCTCGCCACCCCGGCCGTGGCATCCTGCGCGGCCATGTCACGAACGGACGGCGCGCGTGCACGACCGCGAACTGGAACGAGAACTGCAACGCATCAACGGTGAAGGGACACAGAGGCGCGCACTGTGCGCGTCGTTGGCGCTCGGGTTGATCGCCGCGGCCGTGCTGGCGAGCGACACACCGACAACGTCGTTCCTGCTGGTGCTGGCAGCGGTCTTCCCCGCCGGAGTCTGGCTGCGCCGCTACAATCGCGCCCGCCCTCGCCACGGGGCTGCGGTATACGATCTGGCCGCCGGCGCATTCCTCGGTGCGCTGATGGCCGCCGCCTGGATCCACACGCCCGAATCGCTGCACGGATGGCTGCAGCTCCCCGGCGAGCGCGCCGCCCCCGCGGCGGTGGTCATCGTCATGACGGCGATGCTGGAGGACCTTGCGCGGGAATTGTGCGGCAAGTTTCGCGCGAGCGACTGAATACGACCGGATCAGCCGCCCGCGGCATCCGCGTCCGACTGCCGCCCGCTGCTTTCCTCCAGCAACACGGCACGCCAGACGCCGACACACAGCAGCAACAGCACGATCGTGAACGGCAGCCCCGCCAGAATGGCGGCCGTCTGCAGCGGGACCAGGCCACCGCCCAGCAACAGGCTGCCAGCGACCACGCCGGTCATGACCGACCAGAACACGCGCTGCAGGCGCGGCGGATCCGGATCGCCACCGGCCGTGAGGACATCGATCACGAACGCACCGGACGTCGACGAGGTCACGAAGAAGGTCACCAGCGCGATGCAGGCGATCGCCCCGAGCAGCCACGACAGCGGCAACGCATCGAACATCAGGAACAGCCCGCTGCTGACGTCCGCGGCGGTCGCATCGGCGATCTCCGCGCCCTCGAACAGCTCCATATTCAGGGCCGTGCCGCCGAAAACCGAGAGCCAGATCAGCGTCGCTCCGGCAGGCACCAGCAGCACGCCGGCCAGGAATTCGCGGATCGTGCGTCCGCGTGAGATCCAGGCGATGAACATACCGACGAACGGTGACCAGGAGATCCACCAGGCCCAGTAGAACAGCGTCCACTGCTGCTGCCAGTCCGGCGTGCCGAACGCGTTGCTCCACAGCGAGAGCGTCGGGATATTGACCAGATAGTCGGTCGTCGCCTGACCGAGCAGTTCCAGCAGCCGCACGGTCGGGCCCAGCAGCAGCACGGCGACCAGCAGGATCACCGCGATCGCGATATTGAGCCGGCTCACCGCTTCGATCCCCTTGTCGAGTCCGCGCGCCAGCGCCCAGGTCCCCAGCGCGGTGATCGCCGCCACGATCAGCAACTGGGCCAGCGCGGACACGGGCACGCCGAAGAGGTACTGCAGACCGGCATTGAGCTGAATCGCACCGAGCCCCAGAGAGGTGGCCACGCCGAACATCGTCGCCACGACCGCGATGATGTCGACCGTATGCCCGGGCCATCCCATGATCCGGCGCCCGAACAGCGGGAACAGCGTCGAGCGGATGGTCAGCGGCAGTCCGCGCCGGTACCCGAAATACGCGAGCGCCAGCCCCACGACGGCGTAGACGGCCCAAGCGTGTAGCCCCCAGTGGAAGAACGTCAGTCGCATCGCGCGCTGGGCGGCGTCGGCCGTGCCGGCGGCGCCGCTCGGCGGGTTGGCGAAATGGGCCAGCGGTTCCGACACACTCCAGAACAGCAGCCCGATCCCCATACCGGCACCGAACATCATCGCGAACCAGCTCACGCGCTTGAAAGAGGGCTTGCTGGCGGGATCGCCGAGGCGCAGTGCCCCGTGACGGCTGACGAGCATGAGCAGGGAAAAGAGCAACACCGCCGTCATGGTGTAGCGATACACCCAGCCGAACGCCGCGGTCACGTCGGACTGCAGCGACGCGAAGGTGGCCTCGGCACCACTGGGATCCCGCAGGACGAACGCGATCAGTCCGAACAGGATCATGGCGGAACCGATAAACACCGGGCGGCTGGTCCGCTTGAACAGTCCGAACAACAGCGGCTTGTGCGGAATGGGCTCCATGGGGGACCTCTGGATCGGGTGCGCGGGGCCACGGTACACCAATCAGGCAACCGCCGGCATGCACCCCGCCCCGCCACCGACGCGATACAGACGGGGCCTGAAGCGGCGGGCTGCGAGCGGACGTCACCACCGGTATAGTGCCCGGTTCCCGATATGACGCGCATACGGCGCGCCATCAAAACCCCCTACAGCAAAGGCATGAGGAAAGCACTTGTCCCCCGACCCTGGTAACACCGGGACGCCGCTCTGGCTGCGCGCGGCGCCGGTGCTGTTCCTGCTGTTCTGGTCGGCGGGGTTCACCTTCGGCAAGCTCGGACTGGAGCATGCCGAGCCGATGACGTTCCTTGCCATGCGCTATGGCAGCGTGCTGATCGTGCTGTTGCCGCTGGTCCTGCTGATGCGGCCACCGCTGCCGCGGCGCGCGGCCGACTGGGGCCATCTGGCGGCGGTCGGCACCCTCATCCAGGGCATCTACTTCGGTCTGACGTATTACTCGTTCGAACTCGGTATTTCCGCCGGTGGTGTCGCCCTGATCGTCTCGCTGCAACCCATCCTGGTCGCGCTGTTCGTACCGTGGACGGCGGGGGAAAAGGTGGGGCTGCGCCGCTGGGCCGGTCTCATCATGGGGCTTACCGGCGCGATGCTCGTGATCGCGGCCCGCTCAGCCGTGGGTGCCACATCCATGATCGGCATCCTGGCCGCGGTGGCCGCGCTGGTGTCGATCACGGGCGGAACCCTGTACGAGAAGCGCTTCGGCGTGAGCCATCATCCGGTCACGGCGAACGCCATCCAGTACCTGGTCGCGTTCGCACTGATCCTGCCGGTCGCAATGCTCACCGAGACCATGCAGGTGGAATGGGTACCCGAACTCTATATCTCGCTCGGTTACCTGGTGGTCTTCAACTCGCTGATCGCGATCACCCTGCTGCTCGCGATGATCCGCCACGGCGAGGCCGCACGCGTCTCGGCCCTGTTTTTCCTCGTGCCGCCGGGGGCGGCGCTGATCGCCTGGGGTGTCCTCGGGGAAACCATGCCACTGCTGGCGTGGCCCGGCATCGTTCTGGCCGCGATCGGTGTCGCGATCGCCGCGAGGACCTCGCGTGGTTGATGCCATGAAGTTTTCTCGCCAAGACGCCAGGCCCGCAAAGAAAACGAATAAAAAAACAGAATTGAAATGCGTCCCCCGGCGAGCCTGGCGTCCTGGCGAGAGATCGCTTTTCCCGGTTTTCAGTCGGCGTCAGGGCGGGATCATTTGCTTCGGGCGCTGTAGTAGCGGGCTTGCCCGCGAACCGTTTTCCCGCAGCCACAGGGGACCAGGCAGTCGACACGGTACGGCTGGGGGCGCCATAGGGACACGGGATGAAAACAGCGAGACGCCAGAGCGATAATCGCCGCTGGATAGCGGTTCGCGGGCAAGCCCGCTCCTACAGCGCCACCTGATACCGGACCCGCCTCGCACCGCTACGGCCGGGCGATTACCATCCCTGTCATTCCGGCCATAATCGCGCCGGCGATACGTTTCCACCGGAATAACCACTATGCAGGATTCATTGCGGGCGCTGGCACCGGTGATCGCTACCTTCGCGCTGCTGTTCGCCCTGCTCTGGTTCGGCATGGACGCGCTGGTCGACCGCCGTGACAACCCGAACCGGGACCTGTCGACCGGCGCCGATGGACCGCAGCGGATCGAGCTCGAGGCCGGGCCTGGTGGACATTACCGGGTGCCCGGCCAGATCAATGGTCAACGGGTATCGTTCCTGGTCGATACCGGAGCGAGCCATGTAGCCGTTCCGCAGGGCGTGGCCGACCGACTCGGGCTGGAGCGGGGCGCCGAAATCCGGGTGATGACGGCCAATGGCGCAACCACCGCTTACAACACCCGCATCGACCGCATCGCCGTCGGGGGTATCCAGCTCCGTGACGTGCGCGGCTCGATCAATCCCTCCATGGGCGGCGAGGACATCCTGCTCGGCATGACCTTCCTGCGCGAGGTCGAATTCCGCCAGGTCGGCGGGCGGCTCATCCTTGAGCAGCGCCCGGGTTCCTGAGCGGGGCGTTCGGGAGTTGGAGACGCGTCTGCCGGCATTGCCCGGCGCGCCGACCGGCGTACCCATCCGATCCGCCATCCACGCGCCGGTCAAGGCCTGCCTACGTACCTCGAAGCATTATGGCCTGCCGTAGGCGCGTCTTCGATCGGCGCCACCGCACCGAGCGAATGCGCGCGGCACGCCCGAAGCGCCGGCGCCCGGCCCCGCGCAGACCGCGCGCGTTCGCCTTCGGCGAAAACGCGCCTACGTCGGTGTCATCTTGGGCAGTTTCCATGCCTCCACGCCGCCCGTTTTTTTCCCTCTTCGCGCTCTCCGCGAGCACCGCGGCTCTGCGCGAAAAACAATCGACACTCGCCCCGGCCGAGGCATCCGATTCAGCCTTTCACCCGCTCACGCCGCGGATCGTAAAACGGCTTCAGCGATAGCCGCGCCGCCACCGGCTCACCGGCGACCTCGACCTCGAAGCCATCGCCTTCAAGGAAGTTGGCGTCGATATGCGCCCCATCCGGATGCTCGACCCAGCCGAGCGCGACTGCGGCCCCCACGCTGTGCCCATAGCGGCCAGAGGTCGTGCGCCCGACGATCCGGCCGTCGAGCCGGATGGGTTCGTCGTGAAACAGCAGTGGTTCCGGGTCATCGAGGCGGATCGAGACCAGCCGTTTCGAACGGTGCTGTTCGCGCAGCGCATCCACCGCCTCGCGGCCGATGAAATCCTTGTCGCGCGCGACCGCGAAGCCGAGGCCCGCGGCCAGCGGGTCGTCCTCGTCGGTAATATCATGGCCCCAGTGGCGATAGCCCGATTCGGTGCGCAGGGAGTGCAACGCGTGGAAACCGGCCAGCCGCGGTGCGTCGGCCTGGCCCATGATCGTGTCGAACACGCCGGCGGCGAATTCGGTCGGCACGTAGAGTTCCCAGCCGAGTTCGCCGACGTAGGTCATACGCACGGCCCGTACGCGGGCATAACCGATATCGAGCTCGACGAAGTGCCCGAATGGACAGGCCTCATTGGACAGGTCGGCACCGGTGAGGGCCTGCAAGAAGTCACGCGAACGCGGGCCCATGAGGCCCATGACGGCCTCGGACGAGGTGGTGTCGGTGACCGTGACGTGCAGGTCTCGCGACAGGTTCGCGCGCAACCACTCATGGTCGCGGCGCTGGGCGGTCGCGGGGGAGACGATCAGGAACCGCTCTTCGTCCAGGCGGGTGATGGTCACGTCCGACTCGATCCCGCCGCGCGCGTTGAGCAGCAGCGTATAGATCGAGCGCCCGGGTTCGACGTCCACGCGGGCGGAGCTGACCCACTGCAGCGCCGCCTCGGCATCCGGGCCCTGCACCAGCAGCTTGGCGAAGGCGCTCTGGTCGAACAGCACCAGGTCCTCGCGGGCCGCGCGGTGCTCGGCGGCGTGATCCTCGAACCAGCCGGGGCGACCGAAACTGTAGTCGTAGGTCGGCGTCGTACCGGGGTCGCCGTAGAAGTCCGGCCGCTCCCAGCCGGCGGCTTCGCCGAAGGCGGCACCGCGCGCGGCGAGGCGGTCATGCAGGGGCGAACGGCGCACATTGCGGGCCGTCTCGTACTGGCGATACGGCCAGTGCATCGCGTACAACAGCCCCAGACCCTCGACGGTCCGGTCATGCAGGTAGTTGCGGTTGTTCTGGAATCCAAGCATGCGCCGGATATCGACGTCGGACAGGTCCATGGGCGGATGGCCGTCGACGATCCAGTCCGCGAGCACGCGCCCGGCCCCGCCCGCCGACTGCACGCCCACGGAGTTGAAACCGCTGGCGACGAAAAAGCCCGGCAGTTCGGGCGTCTCACCCAGCAGATAGCGGTCGTCCGGGGTAAAGCTCTCCGGGCCGTTGAAGAACAGCTGGATCCCCGCCTCGCCGACCGCGGGTACCCGCTCCATCGCGGCCTCCAGCTGCGGGGCGAGGTGATCCCAGTCCTCAGGCAGTTGCGTGAAAGAACTGTCTTCGGGGATGCCATCCATGCCCCAGGGCTTCGCGACCGGCTCGAACATGCCGACCAGCAGCTTGCCGGCATCCTCCTTGAAGTAAATCGCATGATCCGGGTCCCGCAGGACCGGCAGCGCGCCGGGGGGCTCGGCCAGGTTCTCGGTCACGACGTAGAAGTGCTCGGCCGCGTGCAGCGGCACGTCCACATCGGCCATACGCCCGAGCTCGCGGCCCCACATGCCGGCACAGTTGACAACATATTCGGCCTCGACCGTGCCCTCGTCGGTATCGACGCCGGCCACCCGGCCATTTGCGCGCCGGATTCCGCGCACGGGTGTACGCTCACGTACGGTCACACCGTGCTGGCGCGCCCCGCGGGCCAGTGCCTGGGTCAGATCCGCCGGGTTGATCTGGCCGTCCTTCGGCAGCCAGATTCCGCCGCGCACCCCCTCGGTATCGACAAGCGGCCAGCGCTCCTGGATCTCTTCCGGGGCCAGCAGATGCGTTTCGAGGCCAAAACAGTTCGCAGTCGAGTGCGCGCGGCGGATTTCATCCATGCGACCATCCGAACTTGCCAGCATGATCGAGCCGCGCTGCAGGAACCCCGTGGGCTGGCCGGTCTCGGCCTCGAGAGCACCGTAGAGTTCCGTGCCGTACTGTGCGAGCCGGGTCATATTCGGCGTCGCGCGCAGCTGCCCGACCAGGCCGGCGGCGTGCCAGGTGGTGCCGCTGGTAAGCTGGTCCCGCTCCAGCAGCAGAACATCGCGCCAGCCACGGTGGGCAAGATGGTAGGCCACCGAGCAGCCGACAGCGCCGCCGCCGACGATCACGACCTGCGCGCGCCCGGGAAGAAGCTTTGTCATGGATTACCCCCATTACGGTTGCGAAACCCGCGCACTTCGTCACGAGCGGGCGAGTGTGCCCGCCCCTGCGAATCGGGCCGGCACCCATCATGGCTTGAAAATTTCACGTACGTGAAGAAAATACCAATATTTTCACCATATCGACAGGGAGGTACCCCATGACACCGGCCACGGATGGACAACGGATCCGCGCGAGCGTTGGCCAGGACATCCGCCGCCTGCGGCGGCTCAAGCGCATCACGATCAAGAAACTGGCCGCGGCCACGGGGCGCTCGGTCGGGTTCCTCAGTCAGGTGGAACGCGGGCTGTCGGAGATCTCGGTCGCCGATCTGCAGCAGGTCACCCGCGCGCTCGATGTCCCGCTGAGCTGGTTCTTCATCAATGACCCGGCCCCGCCGGAAGAGCGCGGGTACGTGGTCCGGAGCAACGCCCGGCGACAGGTCGGGGCCCGTGAGGGCGGCCTGGTGGAGGAACTGCTTTCACCGGACCTCGGCGGCAGTTTCGAGGTGTTTCGCAGCGTGTTCGAGCCCGGCGCCGAGATGGCCGTCGCCGAGCGCCGCAACACCGAGGAGGCCGGTTATCTCGTCAGCGGTCGGCTGCGGCTGTTCCTCGATGACCGGACTTTCGACCTCGAGACGGGCGACAGTTTCCGCTTCAGCGGTGAACGCTACCGATGGCAGAACCCGGGGGATGAGACCACGATCGTAATCTGGGTGATTTCGCCGCCGGTCTACTGAACGAAGCCGGCAGACCCGCCCGTGGGCGCATCCGTGGGGATTCCCGAAATGCCCCCGATAGGATCGACGGCCCACGAGGGTCTACAATGGCGCTGTAATGCACGAGCGTACGTGCCAGCAAGCGGTGGTCACCGCGGGAGCAGCGTAATGAACAATGCGGAACTGAATGAACTGAAGAAACGCTACGTCGCCGCCGGCGCCGCCAGCGGCGCGACGGCGTTCGCCGATCACGCGGAGAATGCCGAGGTCTGGGACGCGGACGGCAATCGCTTCATCGACTTCGGCGGCGGGATCGGCGTCCTGAACCTGGGGCATCGCCACCCGAAGGTGGTCGAGGCCGCCAAGGGCCAGCTCGACAAGGTCATGCACACCTGCCAGACGGTGATGCCTTACGCGCCCTACGTGGAGCTTTGCCAGCGCCTGTGCGAAGTCACCCCCGCGCGCGGCGAGCGCAAGGCCATGCTGGTCAATTCCGGCGCCGAGGCGCTGGAAAACGCCGTCAAGGTCGCGCGGGCCGCCACCGGCCGCAGCGGCATCATCGGCTTCGACGGCGGTTTCCACGGCCGCACCATGATGACCCTGGCGATGACCGGCAAGGTGCTGCCGTACAAGAACGATTTCGGGCCGATGCCCGGCGATGTCTTCCGGGCGCCGTTCCCGATGCCCTATTACGGCATCAGCGAAGAAGACTCGCTGCACGCGCTGAAGACCCTGTTCAAGACGGATATCGCACCGCATCGCACCGCGGCGATCGTGATCGAACCCGTGCAGGGCGAAGGCGGCTTCCACATTGCATCGAAGTCCTTCCTGGAGTCCCTGCGCGCCATCTGTGACGAACACGGCATCATGCTGATCGCCGACGAGGTCCAGTGCGGCTTTGCACGGACCGGCAAACTGTTCGCGATCGAGCACAGCGGGGTACAGCCCGATATCGTCACCATGGCGAAGAGCCTTGCCGATGGTATGCCGTTGTCGGCAGTCGTCGGCACCGCGGAGGTCATGGACGCGTCCGGGCCCAATTCGCTCGGTGGCACCTACGCCGGCAATCCGGTCTCATGCGCCGCAGCGCTGGCGGTTCTCGACGTCATCGAGGAGGAGAACATCCTCGAGCGCAGCCGCAAGCTGGGTGAGCAGTTGGTCAAGCGTTACGGCGAATGGCGTGAGCGCTTCGAGTGCGTAGAGCATGTACGCAATCTCGGTGGCATGACCGCATTCGACCTGGTCACCGACAAGAAGTCGAATACGCCCGATGCGCAACTCACGCAGGCGGTCGTGGCCAAAGCGCGCGAGCGCGGTCTGATCCTGCTGTCGTGCGGCTTCTACGGCAATACGATCCGCAATCTCGTGCCGGTCACGGTCGACGAGAATGTCCTCGAGGAAGGCCTCGGCATCATCGAACAGGCCATTGAGGAATTGACCAGCAGCAAGGCGCAGGCGACTGGTTGAAGGATACGCTCCGGGGAGCCGTCACCGCGGCGGCTTCCCGGGTTTCCGCTTGAGAACGCAAGCGGACTCTGGATCGCCGCGAGCGGGTGCCAGGGTCCACGGCAACATCATGCCCCCCATCCAGTGACGCTTCGGCTCAGGACCTGCTGTCACCGTCTGAACCGTCATACGCCTTTGCCGTCTCACCGCTGCGCTGCAACGCCATGCGCGTGGCCGCCGGCCCCAGCAGTTCGAATACAACGGTCGAGGCGATGACCAGAGGGAGCAGCGTTTCCCCCAGTTCGGGGAAACGCTGGTCGGCGAGCAGCGCCAGCCCGAGCGCGACGCCAGCCTGTGGCAGCAGCGCGAGCCCGGTCCAGTCGCGGATAGCGCGCTGCGCACCGGCCATCCTCGCCCCGACCCCGGCACCAACGACCTTGCCGATCACCCGCAGCGCGACATAGATGAGCCCGAGGGCACCGATCCCCACCAGTGCCTCTATGTGCAGCGATGCCCCCGCCAGCACGAAGAACAACAGCATGAACGGCCACTCGAGATGCTCGATCTCATGGAATGCGCTGTCGTGGTGGCGGGCGACATTGGTCATGACCGCCCCGAGCACGATCGCGGTCAGCACGAATGAGAGGTCGAACAGCGTGGCCAGACCGGCGGTCAGCAATACGATCGCCGCCGCCTCGAGCAAAGTGGGTTCACCGGGGGCGATACGCTGCGTCAGCAGTCCGGCGGCAAGACCAAGAATCACGCCGAGCAGGATACCGCCACCGATCTCGCGCACGGCCTCGACGATGAATACGCCACCGCCCCCCTCTCCCCCGAGCGTCGCCGCGGCAGCCGCCGCCAGACTGAAGATCACGAGGCACCAGGCGTCATCGACACCAACGACACCGAGCAGGGTTTCGGTAAACGGCCCTTCGGCCCCGCTTTCATGGACGACGTCATAGGTTGAAGCCGGCGCGGTCGCGGGCGCTATACCGCCGAGCAGCAGCGCGACCGGCAGCGACACGCCGAACATGAGCATCCCGAGCGTCACCAGCAGCGCCGTGCCCAGTGCCTCGATCACCGAGATCGTCAACACGGCCCGCCCGCGGACACGCAGGCGATCGATCGAGAAACGCTCCCCGACCAGGAAACCGACCATCACCAGCGCGAGCGTCGTGACCGGTTCGAACCAGCGTTCGGAGGCACCGGTTGGCAGCAGATCAAGGACCTCCGGCCCGATCAGCACACCAAACAGGATCAACAGCGTGACCCGGGGCAGTGGCAGATGGCGCCCGGCCCACTCGACCGCAAGGCCACCCAGCAGCAACGCGCCCAGGGTCGTGAATATGATCGGGGTCTCCATGGAACGATCCCAATGGTTTCGGGGCACCCGACATCAAAAGACCGCGCCCCGGGGAGGGTTCGGGCCCGCCAGCCCCTCCCGGTTCAACAACGCCGCGTGAACCCTCGCGGCTCTGGGGCCGCGGGGGTGCGATCAGGCGGTCGGCCTGCCCGCCCCGAGTGCTTCCGCGCTGCACCAGCCGATATCGTCGATACCGCCAGCGACCTGATACCACTCGACGACCAGCCGCATGAGCACGCAATCCGCGTCGTGAACAAACCCTTCGAGATCGGGATGCCTCGAGACAAGGGTTTCGCGTGCGGGCTCAATCTCCCGCTCGGGGATCGCATACGCACTGCCGATCGCGGTCAAGGCGAGGCGCCGGCCCGCTCGCAGCCACGCCGTTTCGCGATGATCGATCAGAAGCGCGACGCGCGGATTGACTTCAAGATTGCGGTGCTTGCGCGTGCTTCGATAGGTCGCGAACACCAGTTCCCGGCCACCGTCGATCACGCCAAAGGCCATGAGACTGGCATGGGGCTGTCCGCCGGATTCCGTCGCCAGCACGGCATAACGACTGTCTTCGAGCGTTGCCTGAACGATCTGCTCTGTCGATGCCTCAGTCGCCATGGCGGACTCCCGCAGCACGTTCATAGCTTACCGCCTGCGTGTACCATGGCTCCTCGTGCAGCCGCCAGTACGCATCGCGCAGGGCCCGGGTAACCGGCCCCGGTTTTCCGTCGCCGATCAACGCGCCATCGACGCGCGTGACCGGCATCACCCCGCCAGCGGTGCTCGTGATGAACACCTCGTCGGCACCACGCACCGTGTCGGCACGGACGGATTGCGCCTGCACGCCGCGGCCGTGCGCATCTCCAAGTTCGATCACGGTACGGCGCGTCACCCCCGGCAGGACACCGGTCGCCGGAGTCGCGAGATCACCGCCCTGCACTACGAAGAGGTTGAAACCGGGGCCTTCCACGACGTTGTCTTCCGCATCCACGGTAATGGCGGTCTCGGCGCCGCGATCATAGGCCTCGAACAGTGCCTGCACCATATCCAGCCAGTGGTAATTCTTGACCGTCGGATCCACCGAGGCCGGCGGAATGCGCTGCATGCGGCTGATCGTGAGATGCAGCCCGGTTTCCTGTTTCGCCGGGTCGGCGATCCATACGAACGGGACCGCGAATGCAAGAAAGCGGTTCGTGCAGGTGCGCGGATCCCGTGACCCCGCTCGCGGCTGGCCCCGGGTGCAGATCATCTCGACATAGGCATCGCGCAGACCCGAAGCCGCAACCAGGTCGTGCAAGCGGTTACTTACCGCCTCGCGGTCGTGCGGGATGTACATGCGCAGCGCGTCCATTCCCGCGAAAAAGCGGTCGAGGTGCTCTTCCAGGCGGAAGAAACGCCCCTGCCATACATGCGCGACATCATAAGTCGCATCGGAATGCAGAAAGCCCCAGTCGAGGATCGGCAGCCGTGCTTCCGCCACCGGCACGATTTCGTCTTCGATCAGCGCGACGCCCGCCCCCGGATCCGCATTCATAAGCGCTTACCCTGTAGAAATATTTCCGCGTGGTTTCTCAGACTGGAATGGAGCCGCAACTCGTGAGCCATGCGATCCCTTGCGTTTTCCGCACGCATAATCTACACGTTCGGAAAGCCCTTTTGGGGGATCGGTCTGTTTTCCCGTAGACGCAAAAACGGAAATCAACCCGGGGATTCCGGCGGATCAAGTGATGGGAACGCGGCCCAATCGACGATGTCCGTGATCGACAAGGACACGATTCTGCGGAAAAGCCCTCGCGGCCGTGAAGAAATCCAGACCCGTGAGCACGATCTGACTCCACTGGCTCGACGGTTGCTGATCATGGCGGATGGTCAGCATACGGTCAGCGATCTCGCACGCGAACTCGCATGCACGCCGGCGGATTCCGGGTTGCTGGAGACACTGCAGCAACTCGTCGATGGTCGCTATCTGCACATCAGCGACGAATACGATCGACGCCGGACGCCTCCCAAGGGCGGGAAACAGGCGAGCGCGTGAGGCCCATGCGCGGCCGGGACGCCCGACTGCCGCAACAATCGGGCCCCATGGGGTTCAGGCAGCGTGATCAATGGTGCGCCCACTGCGCCAATGGTCCGTCAAACCCATGACGGCATCGGTATGGATATCCGAGTCGCGCAGCAACTGCCGGTACAGGGCCTCTTCCACAGACTCATCCGGCCCCACCGATTCAATCTCACCGGCCTCGAACGCCCGATCGGCATGATCGGCGAGGTACTCGGAGAAGCCGCTGCCTTCGTCGAACTGGAGCTTTCCACGCCAGACGATCTCCGGCGGCAGGAGGTCTTCGCATGCCTTGCGCAGGATCCACTTCTCGCCGTCGCACCCCTGCTCCGGCCGCTGCTTGAGTGCGGCCGGCAGACTCATCGCGAGATCGATCATCTCCCGATCGAGAAACGGGACACGCGCTTCCAGTGAATGCCCCATGGTCATGCGATCGACGCGCTGCAGGTTGATGGAATGCATCGCCGTCAGCGAGCGATGCAGTTCCTCCTGCAGCGCTTCATCGTCCGTGTAATCGGCATGATAGGCATAGCCGGCGAACAGCTCGTCGGCCCCCTCTCCGGTCAACACCACCTTCATGTGCCGAGCCGCTTCACGGGCCACGAACCAGGTCGGCACGGCACTGCGAACGAGGTCGCGATCGTAACTCTCGAGATGGCGGATCACCCCTGGCAAGGCGGCGGTGATCTCCTCGGGACCGATGACATATTCATGGTGGATCGTGCCGAGGTGCTCAGCGACCCGACGCGCCGCCGCCAGGTCGCTTGAACCGAGCAGGCCGACCGCATACGTGTGCAGATTGCCCAGGTGGCGCTGCGCGATCGCGGCAATCACCGACGAGTCGAGTCCACCCGAGAGAAACGCACCCAAGGGGACGTCGGAACGCAGACGCCGGGCAATGGCGCGTTCCAGCCCGACACGTACGCTCGCCAGCGCGTCGCACTCACCGTAGCCGCCATCGCTTGGCTGTGGCACTGCGTAATACTGGCGCATTCCGTCGCGGCTGTCCCAGACGCAACCGGCCGGGAATATTTCGATATCGTCGGCGAGGCCATCGAGCGCCTTGATCTCCGAGGCGAACACGATCGCCGTGCCGATACGCCCCCAGAACAGGGGCTTCTTGCCGAGCGGATCGCGGGCGGCGACGCAGCGCCCGTCGCGATCAACCAGGACGAAGGCGAACATGCCGTCGATGTGGTCCACGACCGCCGTGCCCCAGGCCAGATACCCCTGCAGGATGCTCTCGCTGTCGGTCTCGGTGCTGAAACGGTCCGGCCCGATGCGCGCACGCAACAGCCGATCGTTGTAGATCATCCCGTTGCACACGAGCGCGGTGCCGTCGGCGGTGAGCGGTTGGCGGCCGCCGCCCGGATCGATCACGGAGAGTCGGGTATGACCGAGCGTGGCGCCGGCGCGGTGGTCATGGACGGCTCGATCGTCCGGGCCGCGGTGCTGGATGGTATCGAGCATACTATGGACAGTTGCTGGATCGGTCTCGCCCTGGAGGGCAACGATTCCACACATTGTGAGATTGGGGCTCCATTGCCTGAATGAGTTCACGGACATCATGCGGGAGTGCATGGGCACGAGACCGACTCGACTCGACGACTCTTATCGCATGTGCGACGTTTTCGCGTCGCTTTCAGGATACAGAACCATCTGCGGGTTTTGCGGCACCGTCCACGGGCGCGATCATCGGCATTGGAAAGCGAGGCCGTTGCGCAAGAGCCCGGAGAACCCATGCGTATACTGTTGCTGGTCGCACTGCTGGCCGTTCAGCCCGCCGTGGCGAGGACACCACCGGTGCAGGTCGAAGACGCAACCATCGCCTGGGTGCCGGGTCTTGTCATGCCGCACGCGGCGTTCGTGCGTCTCACGAACACGGGCGAACGCTCGTTGCGGCTCACGGGCGCGCGCAGTGACGATTTCGCACGCATCGAGTTCCAGCGGCCGAGCCAGAGCGCGTTTACCATGTGGGATCCGCTGTCCCTGCCCCGGCTGATCGAGCCGGACCGTACGCTCACGTTCGGTCCCGACGGCCCCCGGATGATGCTCTTCGTGCAGAGCGGTCGCCTGGAACCGGGCGACACGGCCGATATCCAGTTGGAGTTCCAGGGCTTCGATCCCCTCCCCGTTACCTTCACGGTGCGCAAGGTCTCGCCCTACTGATCCGTCGCGGCGGTACCGGTACCGATCTGCCCCGTGGCCGGCGACAGGATTCATCGATCCGCTCACGCCCCACGCTCCGGCGACATGACCGAACCGGCTCACCCGAATCGGGATAGGCAAGGGCACCGCTAAAACGACTGGTGCGGTTTGCGCTCGGCCGATTGGCGGTCAGAGGGGGCAACCGATCGCGGGCCACTTACCTGGCGAGGGAGAAAATTATTACAATCCCCCTCTGCCAGAGACCGGCCAGCTTGCCCGTCAGACGTCCAGCGGTACACGGCAAAGGCAATCACCACGATCATCTGCGTGCACCGCCGTAGGAATCACGGCGACCGCTACCAGCACCCTGAAGCAACCGCTATGCACACGGCAATCAAGTTCACGCTGGCGACGCTGCTCATGCTGCTCGTGTTTTCGTCGCTCACCCCCCGACCCGCTCATGCAGACGGCGCAGGTGGTGCCAACGAGCGTGAGATCGGGATCCGCACCGCCGCGGGCGACGGCGTGAACACCGCGGAATTCTATGCCCGCTGGGAAGCCCGGTTCATCCAGGAGCACGTGCTGGATCCCTGGCTCCCGGAAGGTGGCACCGCGCGCTGGGAAACCGCGTTGAGCTACTGGCAGGGCGGCGGCGACCATGCGATCGTATTCGCGGTCGGTCCCACGCTCGAGTATCCGCTGCGCGCGGACGGCTGGCGTCTCGCACTCGGTATCCAGCCGACGCTGTTCTCGGATTACGAAAGCGATAACCGCAATCTGGGAGGCCCGTTCGAGTTCACCAGTCACATCGGTCTGCGCTGGTACCCCAAAGTGGACTGGGTTGTCGGCGCCCGCGTGCAGCACACATCGAATGCCGGGATCTATGACGCCAACCCCGGGGTTGATCTGATTGCCGTGGAAATCGGCAGCCGGTTCTGAGAATCGCCGGTCATTCTGCCCGCAGATTACAGCGACTCGGAGGATAGAAAACATGCCCCGCCATTTCGATCATGCCCCCGGCCTCTGCGAGCGGCCGGACACGGAAACCGATCAGTACCGGCTCAATCACACCATGGTCCGGATCAAGGACCCCGAGCGCAGCCTGGATTTCTACACCCGTGGTCTCGGGATGCGCCTGATCCGGCGTCTCGATTTCGAGGACATGCAGTTCAGTCTGTATTTCCTTGGCTATCTCGGCGAGGCGGAGGCCGCCAGCGTTCCCGGCGACGACGCCAAACGCACGACGTTCAATTTCGGGCGTGAGGCACTACTGGAACTGACCCATAACTGGGGCGACGAAGAGAAACCTGACCTCCAGTTCCACAGCGGCAACGAGGAACCGAAGGGCTACGGTCACATCGGCATCACCGTACCCGACGTGTATTCGACTGCAGAACGGCTGGAAAGACTCGGCACGGAATTCGTGAAGCGCCCCGACGACGGCAACATGAAGGGGCTGGCGTTCGTGAAGGATCCGGACGGCTACTGGATCGAGATCCTGCAGGCCGACACGCTCGAGCGCCTGGGCAGGGCCTGAGGGTAGCGCGACAGCTGAAACGGCGGGTTACCCGACGATCGCCGCGTAATCCGCCGTCCCGATATTGCTGCCACAGACGATAAGCCCGACCCGCTGACCGGCAAGGCGTTCCCGGAGCGGGCCGATCAGCGCCGCCGTGGCGGCCGCGCCGGCGGGTTCGACGGCGAGCTTCATGCCGGTAAACAACCGCACCATCGCGTCACGCAGTTCGTTATCGCTCACGGTCACGATGTCGTCCACGAATCGGCGGCAGACACCGAAGCTGTAGGGCATTGCGTACGGCGCCCCGAGTGAATCGGCGATCGTGGTCACCGCGTCGATGCCGACCGGTTCACCGCGCGCGAAACTGCGGCTCATGGTATCGGCCCCTTCGGGCTCGACCCCGTAGACCCGGACATCGGGATCGAGCTGCTTCAATGCCGCCGACACCCCCGCACAGAGGCCGCCGCCACCGATCGGCACGATCACCGCATCCGGGCCCGCCTGGCGATGGAACTCGCGGCCGAGCGTCCCGGTCCCCAATGCCACGCCCTCGCCCTCGAACGGGTGCAGCAGGGTCCGGCCCTCATCGCGCTCGATCGACTTGACCATTTCGAAGGCGGTGTGGACATCATCCGCCAGCACCACCTCGGCCCCATACGCCTCGCATTTGGCGCGGCGGATCCGGCTGGCGCCCGAGAGCATCACCACCTTCGCGGATGCGCCAACCACCGAGGCCGCGTAGGCCGCCGCGATCGCGTGGTTGCCGGCGGACACCGCGGTGATGCCGCGGCGTCGCTGGTCCGCATCCAGGCGCAGCGCGTTGACGATCGCCCCGCGCGCCTTGAACGTGCCGGTGCGCTGAAACAGTTCCAGCTTCAGATGCACCTCGGTCCCGGCATCGAGGGCGTCGTTGATCTCCGACGTGTCCCAGCGGAACACGGGGGTCTCGACCACCGCGTGCCTGATCGCGTCGTCCGCGCGCCTGATGTCCGCGATCGCCGGATACTCGTTCATGCCTGCATCGCTCCGCTCCCGCTACCGCAGCACGGCATCCAGCGCCGCGATCACCCGATCGATCTCGTCCGGATGGGTATAGTGGACGAAACTCAGCCGCAGCACGCCATGATCCGGATCGATACCGAGCGCCTGGAGCAGACGCACGGCATAGAAATCGCCACCGCCAGCCATGATGCCGTGGCGGGCGAGATCCGCGGCCACCTCCACGCCGGGGCGGTCCAGATGCAATGCGACCGTCGGCACCCGCTCCGCCGGCCGATCCGGGCCGATCAAACGCAGATCATCCCGTTCGCGCAGGTAGTCCAGCAGAGGTTCCAGTAACCGCCGTTCGTGTTCGACCTGCAACCCGCGCACCGCGGCCGCCCGTCCGGCCGGTGTGGCCTCTTGCCCATGGTGATGCGCATACAGCGCGTCAACGTAATCCGCGATCCCTGCGCTCGCGGCGATCTGCGCATGATCGGGGCCGGCCGGAGAGAAGCGTTTGGTCGGACTGTCGCCGTTGAACCAATGGCCCTGATTCGGTAGCCATTGGTTCGTTTCCGGGGTCATCACCATGATGCCCTGATGCGGCCCGTACGTCTTGTAACTCGAGAAGAGATAAATATCGGTACCGAGCGCGCGCACGTCGGGAAAACCGTGCGGTACGAACGACACCGCATCGACACAGGTCAGCGCACCGACCGCGTGCGCCATGCGACACAACTCGGCGACCGGATTTTCCTGACCGACGATATTCGAACAGTGCGGGAAGCAGACCAGCGCGACATCGTCATCCAGCAACGCTTGCAGTCCCGCGGGATCGAGCCGCCCACTGTTCGGGTCGACCCGCCATTCACGGATTTCGACGCCCCGGCTGGCGAGTCGGCGCCACACGCCGGAATTGGCCTCGTGATCCTGGTCGGTTACGACCACCACGTCGCCCGCCTGCAGCCGTTCGCCGAACGCACAGGCAAGCACGTAGGTGTTCTGACTGGTTGACGGGCCGAAGTGCAGCTCGTCCGCATGCACGTTCAGCAATGCGGCCAGGCGCTCACGCGCCTCGTCCATCTCGGCGCCGGCCGCCGCGGAGGCCGCATAAGGGGCGTATGGCTGGACCTTGCGCGCCCGATAGTACCGGTCAAGGCGGTCGATGACCTGACCGCACGCGTAGGAACCGCCGGCGTTCTCGAAAAACGCCTGCCCCTGCAGTGAGGGCTCACTGAACGCGGGGAACTGGTTGCGGACGAAGTCGATATCGAGCGTACTCATGCGGTCTCCAGGCTCAACGGCAATCGATTCTGATCAGGCCTCTCCGGCTCGAGGGGCCCAGTGGCGTCGTACGGCCTTCTCCAGCTCCAGGATCGCGAACAGCACGATCCCGATCGCCAGAATCTCGACGCCATGCACGAACTCCACCGGTCGCGTATCGAAGAAATGCGACATGAACGGTGCGTACGTGAACATAAGCTGCAGCACGACGACCGCCGCGAGCGCGATCAGCACCGCCCGGGTACCAAGGATGCCGCGCAGCGTCAGCGAGCGACCGGCCAGATAACGCACATTGAACAGATAGAAGATCTCCATGACCACCAGCGTGTTGACCGCATAGGTTCGTGCCTGTTCAAGATCGGCACCCTGGCTTCGGGTCCACGCAAAGATCCCGAAAATACCGAGTGCGAACAATGCCGATACGAAGGCCACGCGCCAGACCACGAGCAGCGAAAGGATCGGCTCGTCCCGACGGCGCGGTGGGCGCCGCATGGCATCCGGTTCCGTGGGCTCGAAGGCGAGCGCCATCGCCAATGCGACCGAACTCACCATATTCACCCACAGGATCTGTAAAGGCGTAATCGGCAACGTCAGCCCCGCGAGCACCGCGAGCAGGATGCTGATCGCTTCGCCACCATTCACCGGCAACAGGAACAGAATCGCCTTTTTCAGATTGTCGTAGACCGTTCGCCCCTCGCGCACCGCTGCGGCGATCGACGCGAAATTGTCATCGGCCAGCACCATCTCGGCCGACTCCCGTGCCGCTTCCGTACCGCCGCGCCCCATTGCCACGCCGACGTCCGCGCGCTTGAGCGCCGGTGCATCGTTGACGCCGTCTCCGGTCATGGCGACCACATCGCCCCGATACTGCAGCGCTTCCACCAGACGCAGTTTGTGTGCCGGGCTGGTGCGGGCGAACACGTCCACCGCGGGCGCCCTCTCACGCAGCGCTGCATCGTCGAGTGCATCGAGATCCGGCCCGGTGACGACGTCATCCGGGTTTTCCAGCCCGAGCTGCCGCGCGATGGCGCCCGCGGTCGTCCCATGATCACCGGTGATCATCTTTACCCGGATCCCGGCGGCGCGGCAATCTTGCACCGCGGCGATCGCCTCATCACGCGGCGGATCGATCAGACCGAAAAGTCCCAGCAGTTCCAGCTCGCCTTCGACATCGCTGAAATGAAGTCGATCCGGCTCATCGGCGGGATGGAACGTCGCCGCTGCCAGCACCCGCTGGCCGCGCCCGGCGAGTTCCTGGATGCGCGCCCGCCAGGGCGCGATGTCCAGCGCCACGGTTTCGCCGTCACGCCGCTGAAACGTACACATCTCCAGCACCCGCTCCGGAGCCCCCTTCAAGAACACGGGCGCGCCCCCCGCGTGATCATGGTGCAGCGTCGCCATGAAACGGTGCTCCGAGTCGAACGGGATCACGTCTACCCGATGCAGGCGTTCACCCTCGGTCACCGGATCGAGCCCCGCTTTCATCGCGGCAACCAGTAATGCGCCTTCCATCGGGTCCCCGTTCACGGACCAGATATCTTCGCGATGCTGCAGGGCCGCGTCGTTGCAAAGGCAACCGGCACGGAGCAGTTCCATCAGCGCGGGCTCCGTATCGGGATCGACGGGCCGCTCATCGCGCCGGAAATCGCCGTGCGGGTCGTAGCCGTTCCCGGTCACCGAGAAGATGTCATCCGCGGTCGCCACGGAAGCGACCATCATCTCGTTGCGCGTCAGCGTGCCCGTCTTGTCGGAACAGATGATGGAGAGCGCGCCCAGCGTCTCGACCGCCGGGAGCCGGCGTATGATCGCGTTGCGCCCGGCCATGCGCTGCACGCCGATTGCAAGCGTTACGGTCAGGATCGTCGGGAGGCCTTCCGGGATCGTCGCCACGGCAAGGCCGACCACGATCATGAACATCTCGGCGCCGGGCTGTCCCTGCAGGCCCCATCCGTACAGGAATACGGCCGCTACGACGACACCGATCACCGCAGTCAGTCGTCGGGCGAACACCGACATCTGCTGCAGCAGCGGTGTCGTGAGCTCCTGCACACCGGCGAGCATGCCGCTGATGCGACCGATCTCGGTCGCGGGCCCGGTGGTCACGACAACGCCCTCGCCCTGTCCCGATACGACCAGCGTCCCCGAATGCGCGATCGAACCCCGGTCGCCGAGAGCCGCATCCTCAGGGACCACTTCAGCGGACTTCTCTACGGCGACCGATTCCCCCGTCAGTACGGCCTCATGCGTGTGCAACCCCCGGCCCTGCAGCACCCGCACATCCGCCGGCACCCGATCGCCGGGCTCGAGCAGGACGATATCGCCCGGCACGAGATCCTCCGCCGGGATCTGCACGCGCTTGCCATCGCGCTTCACGGACGCCTTTGGCGCGAGCATGCCCCGGATCGCGTTCAAGGCTTCCTCGGCTCGCCCTTCCTGAACGAATCCGATCACCGCATTGACCAGGACCACCCCCAGAATCACCACCGCGTCGACCCAGTGATCCATGAGCGCGGACAGCGTCGCCGCCACGAGGAGCACGACAATCAGGAGATTATTGAACTGACTCAGGAGCCGTTTGACCGGGCTGCGCCCACGGCTCTCCGGCAGACGATTGGGGCCCACTTCGGCCCGCCGCCGTGCAGCCTCCTCCGAGGAAAGCCCCGCCCGGGTCGACCGCAGCCGATCCAGGACGGTATCGGCTGTGAGGGCGTGCCAGGTCACCGAATCCGTGGATCCACCCGACGCCCCGCTTTCCTGGTCTCTTCGGCTCATGCCCTCTCCCGTCGCGCTGCGGATCGATGCCCGGTGGCGCCACTCGACGCTCCCGTGATCACCCCGTTCAATTCGAGGCTGGACCAACCCCTGCGACCTGATACTCCCGTCGCAATGCACGCGTAAGGTTGGCGCAGGCGAACACGAGGATCACGGCCACCGGCAGGCCGGCGGTCACTGAGGCGGTCTGGAGACTGTCAAGTGCCTGCTCGCCGCCAATGACGAGTAGTGTTGCGGCCACGCCACCCTCGGTGATGCCCCAGATCACGCGCTGGCGCTTGAGCGAGTGTTCGCTGCCGCGCGACATCAATGCATCGACGACGTGCGTGCCGGAATCCGAGGACGTAATGAAATACACGGCGATGAGCAGCGTCATTACCGTCGATGCGATCGTCGCCAGGGGTAGCTGCTCGAGCATGAGATACAGCGCTACGGTATTGTCCTCAGCGACGGCGGCGGCGATTCCCGCGTCCCCGAACAGTTCCAGCTCCAGGGCCGTGCCACCGAAGACGGCCAGCCAGGCGAATACGAACAGGCACGGCAACGCCAGCACGCCCAGGATAAACGTACGGATCGTCCGCCCGCGCGAGACGCGCGCGATAAACATGCCGACGAACGGCGACCAGGCGATCCACCATGCCCAGTAGAACATCGTCCAGTCCTTCTGCCATGCGGACCCGGAGATCGCATCGGCAGTAAGACTGAGCCCGATCAACTGCTGAAAGTAACTACCGGTGGAATCGATAAAAAAACGGATGATGAACAGAGTCGGTCCAGCGATCAGCACGAACACGAGCATGATCAGTGCGAGCACAAGGTTGAAGACGCTGAGCCATTTCAGGCCACGATCGAGGCCCGATATGACCGACAGCACCGCCACCGTGGTGATCGTCGCGATCACACCCACTTGCCACCCAGGCGAGACGGGCAGGCCGACCAGCCGGTTCAAGCCGGTATTGAGCTGCATCGCACCGAAGCCGAGCGAGGTCGCGAGCCCGAACAGGGTGCCGAACACAGCCAGTATATCGATCACATGCCCGATCGGGCCGTAGATCCGATCGCCTAGCAGCGGATAGAAGATTGAGCGGATCGTCAGGGGGAGGCCATGCCGGAAACTGAAATACGCAATTGACAGACCGAGCACGACATACACGGCCCACGCGTGCAGCCCCCAGTGGAAGAACGTATACACCATCGCCTGACGCGCCGCCTCCGCCGTTCCGCCTTCAGCATACGGCGGCCGCTGGTAGTGCAGCATCGGCTCCGCCACGCTCCAGAAGACGAGACCGATACCCATCCCGGCACTGAACAGCATCGCGAACCATGCGAAGAAGCCGAACTCGGGCCGGTCCCCGGGCTCACCGAGACGGATGCCTCCGTAACGGCTGAAGCCGAGCCAGACGAGGAACCCGACGAAGAAGGTGGCGACGATCAGGTACATCCAGCCGAGATATTCAGTAATCCAGGCATGGATGTCTGCGAACACGGCGCTCGCGGTCACGGGAAAACCGGTCCCGAAGCCGACGAACGTGACCACAATCAGCGCAGACGCGGTAAATACCGTCGGGTTCACCGTCGCGAAGAAGGCCCGGAACCGCCCCGTCATGAAGAACCCGCTCCGGTCATGCCACCAGGTGTCGCCTCACTCACCGGGCGTGTCTCCGGGCTCCGGCTGCTCGACGATCGCGGTCAACCTCGCGCGCTCAAGCACATGCCCCCGCAGCGCCGGGTCAAGTTGAACGCGCGAAGCCCCGGTCGGCAGATCGAGCGCGGTGTCCAGGGCGAGAATTTCCCACCGATAATGGCGGCGCCCGGTGGGCGGCGGAGGACCCATCTCTCCAGTCCCGCCATACGTATCGAGGCCAACCGTTGCACCATCGGGAAGGTCGGCGGGATCGAGGTAACGGGTTTCCGGCGGGATATTCCACACGAGCCAGTGTGTCACCGTCCCCAGGGGCGATTCGGGGTCCTCGAGGATCACGACCAGTGAGGCCGCGCATGGCGGAACACCCTCTATCTCGAGCCGTGGCAAGGTATCGCTAGCGGGCGCGCACCAGTGCGCGGGGATGATTTCACCGTCCTCAAAAGCCGGGCTGATCACGCGCATGAACCGGACTCGCGCTACGGATCGACAGGGAAACCGCCCGCAGCGGCGTTACGACCACCGAACAGTGCGATTACCCTACCATTCCACGGCACGTACAACTTGATCCGGGTCAAAGACACGCCCGTAAAATCCACCCCCGGAGCGCGTGGATACTACAGAGTCCAACCGGGCCCGGTTCCCGTCTGCGATCGTTTCGCCCTGTACATCGTGGTGTCGGCATGCCCGATCAGTTCATCGGCATTCAGTCCGTCTTCAGGATATACGGCGATTCCAATACTGCTCGATACCTGCACCGTACCGGCCGCGAGGCCAAAAGGTGCTGCAAAAGCCGCGGCGATCTTTTTCGCGATGGTTGCACCATCCGTGACCCGTTCGATGCCCTCCAGCAATACGACGAACTCATCACCACCGAGGCGGCCGACGGTGTCCGCACCACGAATACAATCGGTCAAGCGATGAGCGACTTCTTTCAGCAGTTGATCGCCCGCCGCATGGCCGAAAGTATCGTTTACGTGCTTGAACTCATCGAGATCGAGGTATAGCACCGCAAGATGCGCCTGCTTTCGGGCCGTCGCTGTTACGGCGGTCGCGAGACGATCGAGGAAAAGCGCCCGGTTCGGGAGTCCCGTCAATTGATCGTACCGCGCCATGCGCTCAAGACGGAGGTGCAACACCCGGCGTTCGATCGCCGCCGCGATCTGGACCGAGATAAGCTGGAGCCGGTTCCGATCCTCATCGCTGAAACGTACCGAGCCGAGATCAGCGCGGGCGACCAGCGAACCGACGACACCGTTTCCCGACTCGAGCGGGACCGCGATGTGATTAAGTGCATCGGGCGGGGTGTCGAACGGCTGTTTCGTCGCGTCGACGGAATCCGGCGTCAACAACAGGGCTTCGCCGTCCTCCGCCACGACAGACCCGAGCTGCCGCATCAGCTCGCGCTCCGGATCGCCGCCCGGGTCATCCGGTTCGATGGGCCAGGGGCATCCAGCCTCTCCCGTGTCGGCGTCGACAAGCGTGACGACCAGATCATCGATCGGGAGCAGATCGCGGAGCGTTGCGTCGATGCCCTGGAACAGCGTCAGCAGGCCCTCATCCCGATTGGCCGCCTCCGAGATGGCGTAAATGGCCCTCTGGAGGGATTCCGCCCGTTTGCGCTCGGTGATGTCGCGGGCGACGGCGATCCGGACCTGGTCGCGCGCCGACCAGCGCGCGGACCACATGATATGTGCCGTCTTGCCATCCTTGCGCAGGTAGCGATTCTCGAAGTGCGGTTTCTGCTCACCGTCGAGAATTTCGCGAATCGCGCTCCGGGTCCGTTCCCGGTCCTCGGGATGAACGAAGTCGAGCACCGGGCGCCCGATCATCTCGTCGGGCGGATATCCGAATATCCGCTCGCCGGCCGCACTGATAAACAGGAACCGGCTCTCGCGATCGACCACGCAGACCGCATCGAGCAGCAGGTCCATGAAATATTGCGGGGGCTCGTGGAGCGCATGGGACATCCGCCGAATATACGCAACTTCCATGGAGGATTGTCACCTCCGGTGGCACTCGGCAGGGCATCACGATCACCCGGAGTGCTGCGCGCGCCCGAACCACACGTACCCGGGTCAATGAGTCCAGTGCTCGCGGGTTTCGGGCACGCTACGGACGAAAAGTTGGCCCGGACATTGCTTTACGACTCATAACGTCAATTTTTACGCGCCATCACGCGCACAAACGGCCACCAAGTGTCCGTTTTCCGTCAACGGCGGATCAGGAGGGATACAGATGGACATCAACGCGATCCTGCTCAAAACCCCGCGCGGCCGCGAGGAAATCCGCACCCGCTCGCACCGGCTGTCGCCGATGGCGCGCCGTCTTCTCATCATTGCCGACGGTCAGCACACCGTCACCGAACTGGCGGCCGATCTCGCCTGCGGGAAACGCGACCGCGAGCTGCATGAGACGCTCGAGGGCCTCGTCGAGGGGCAGTTCCTGCACATCCGGGACGATTTCGACGGCCGCACGCGCGGGACGCCACAGGGCCCCGGGTGGCACGCGATCCGCTGAAGTCCGCCCCGAGTCCTCAGTAGCGACGCTCAAGAGAGTTGGGGATCCCCTCCGTGCCACGGGTGTGGCCTTGGCGACCACCGGGCCAGTAGTCTGTGCGCCGGTGTCCATCGACAACGCAGGGGAGATCACAGTGACCGAGCAGCAGCCGGACACGATCCGTATCGTCCATCTCGATCCCGACGGCTTCGGCGATGTGAGTATGGAGCGGGCGGTCTTCGAAGCGGCTTGCGGGAATATCGTCTTCGATGCCATCTGGCCCGCTGAACGCGGGAACCTCGCGGAGATCGGGCCCGCCCATGTACTGCTGACCCACTACACGGAGATCGACGATGCCGCCATGGCGGCCATCGGTCCCGAGGTGATCGTGCGCTACGCGACCGGCGTCGACGGAGTCGATCTGGAGGCGGCCACCCGGCGCGGGATCCGCGTCACGCGGATCCCCGAATACTGCGATGCGGAGGTCGGTGAGCACGTCTTCGCCATGGCGCTCGCCCTCTGGCGCCGGCTTCCGCAATACGATACCCACGTCGACACCGGTGGCTGGGATTTCCACCACGCCGCGCCCGGTGGATCGGTCACCGATGCCACGTTCGCTTTTCTGAGGTACGGCCGCAAGGCGCGTTCCGCCGCGAAACTGGCCCGGCCACTGGGCTGCCCCATCATCGCGCATGACCCGCATATTCCCGGCGACGCGATCGCCGCCGCCGGGGCCGAGCCGGTTGCCTTCGATGAACTGTTCGCCCGTGCCGACGTCCTCTCGCTCCACAGTCCGCTGACGTCGGAAACGGAGGGCATGGTGAACGAGCGCACGCTGGGGCTGATGCGGCCCGGCGCCGTTCTGGTGAACACCGCGCGCGGACGTATCATCGACGAGGGCGCCCTCGTGGCCGCACTCGACGCCGGCCAGCTGAGCGGCGCCGGGCTGGATGTCCTGTCCGCGGAACCGCCGCCGGCGGATCACCCGCTATTGGGGCGCGAAGACGTCATCGTCACGCCGCACGCGGCCTGGTACTCACGCGAGGCCGAACGGCGCTGCCGGGAACTGGGCTCACACTACGCCATCGAGGCGCTCGAAGGCCGGACGTCGGAAGGATTGGTCAATCCGGAGGTGCTGAAAGAAAAAGAATGATCGCACCGGCTGGCGCCGGTGCGATTCACATCTTCTGGGCCCCGGGCGCGACCGCGGGGACGCGGTCGCGCCCGGATTCTCCCGGCGGGGATCAGGCGAGGTCGAAGCGGTCCGCGTTCATGACCTTATTCCACGCCTTGACGAAGTCGTGCACGAACTTCTCCTGGTTGTCGTCCTGCGCATAGACCTCGGCGTAGGAACGCAGAATGGAGTTCGAGCCGAATACCAGGTCGACCCGCGTGGCGGTCCACTTCACTTCATCGGTCTTGCGGTCACGGATCTCGTAGAGATTGCTGTCCGTCGGGTGCCAGCTGTTGGCCATGTCCGTCAGGTTGACAAAGAAGTCGTTGGTCAACTGGCCCGCACGATCGGTGAACACGCCGTGGCTGGTGCCGCCATGGTTGGTACCGAGGACGCGCATACCGCCGACCAGCACCGTCATCTCGGGTGCGGTCAGACCCATGAGCTGGGTGCGGTCGAGCATCAGGTCTTCCGCCTGGACGCTGTAGTCCTTCTTCAGGAAGTTGCGATAGGCGTCCGAAAGCGGCTCGAGCCACTGGAAGGAGTCCACGTCGGTCATTTCCTCGGTGGCGTCGCCACGACCGGGCCGGAACGGTACGCCGATATCATGGCCCGCCGCTTTTGCGGCCTTCTCGATACCCACGTTACCGGCCAGGACGATCACGTCCGCCACGCTGGCGCCGTTCTTTTCGGCGATCGGCTCGAGCACCTTGAGCACACGCTGCAGACGCTCCGGCTCATTGGCGGCCCAGTCCTTCTGCGGCGCCAGACGGATGCGGGCGCCGTTGGCACCACCGCGCTTGTCGGACTGACGGAACGTGCGGGCACTGTCCCAGGCGGTGGACACCATGTCACTGATGCTGAGACCGCTCTCGGCGATCTGCTTCTTCACCGCCTCGACGTTGTAGTCCGAGCTTCCCTCCGGGACCGGATCCTGCCAGAGGAGGTCCTCGGTCGGCGCTTCCGGACCGATGTAGCGGTCTTTCGGGCCCAGATCGCGGTGGATCAGCTTGAACCAGGCGCGGGCGAAGGCATCATCCAGCTGGTCCGGGTTCTGGCGGAACTTCTCGGCGATCTTGCGGAAGTCCGGATCCACCTTCAGCGCCATATCGGCGTCGGTCATCATCGGCTTGCGGCGGATCGATGGATCCTCCACATCGACCGGCATGTCCTCTTCCTTGATGTCCACCGGCTCCCACTGGTTGGCGCCCGCGGGGCTCTGGGTGACCTGCCACTCGTGGTCGAGCAGCATCTCCAGATAGCCATGGTCCCACTGGGTCGGGTGAGTGGTCCAGGCACCTTCGAGGCCGCTGGTGACCGCATCGCGGCCGATGCCACGGCTGACGTGGTTGTTCCACCCAAGGCCCTGTTCCTCGACATCCGCTGCTTCGGGCTCGGGGCCATTGTTGGCGGCATCGCCATTGCCATGGCACTTGCCGACCGTATGACCACCGATGGTCAGGGCGACGGTTTCCTCGTCGTTCATGGCCATGCGCTGGAAGGTGACGCGGACGTCCGCCGCCGTCTGCATCGGATCCGGTTTGCCATCCGGGCCTTCCGGGTTCACATAGATCAGGCCCATCATCACCGCCGCCAGCGGGTTTTCGAGGGAGTTCGCGTTCCGATCCTCGTCGTAGCGGCTGTGCTCATTGTCACTGGTGGCGAGCCATTCTTTCTCGCTGCCCCAGTAGGTCTCCTTCTCGGGGTGCCAGATGTCCTCGCGGCCAAAGGAGAAGCCGAAGGTCTTGAAGCCCATGGATTCATAGGCAACGTTACCGGCCAGGGCGAGCAGGTCCGCCCAGCTCAGGCGGTTGCCGTACTTCTTCTTGATCGGCCAGAGCAGCCGCCGCGCCTTGTCGAGGTTGCCGTTGTCCGGCCAGCTGTTGATGGGCGCGAAGCGCTGGTTGCCGGTTCCGGCACCGCCACGACCATCGAATACGCGGTAGCTGCCCGCGGCATGCCAGGTCATACGGATCATCAGGCCGCCATAATGGCCCCAGTCGGCGGGCCACCAGGTCTGGCTGTCGGTCATGAGATCCATGACGTCCTGCTTGAGCGCATCGAAGTCGAGTTTGCGGACTTCTTCGCGATAATCGAATCCCTCCCCCATGGGATCGGTCTTGCGATCGTGCTGATGGAGGATGTCGAGATTCAGGCTGTTCGGCCACCACTCCATCACCGAGCTGCCGGCTTCGGTGTTGGCGCCGTGCACGACCGGGCATTTGCCCGCCTGAACGTCTTTTGGATTTGCCGCCATGTCTATCTCCGATTTGCGGTTGTCTGGATCGAAAGCGATCCCTAATCGTTCGCGGCAGCCGCGTCTCGGGGCGAGCCAAACTCATCGCCCGCGCGCCACTCGCGAGTTGATCTCGTGGGTCCCGCCAGCCCTGTCTGCCTGATAGGCGCGGCGCACCGCCCCGCTGATCGGCGCTTTCAGCCCAGCGCGGCAAAAAGTGCTGGCTACAAGCGAAACGGCGCCGTCCGATGCCGACGCACCGCTTCGCGGAACGTGAGGATAACGCTGACTGGTCGATCAATCCAATTGAATCTCCCGGGCCATACGATAGCCTTTACCTATGGATCTATCGGCACCCGGGATTCACCATATTCGCCGGCGATGCACACGCCGACGGGGCCTTGCCTGCGGGTTGCTCGCAGGGCGCAAGGATGCTTCAGGTCGGCAGGTAGTCGCGGCTCCAGCTCTCCGAAACGACGCCCGCGTCGATCAGTTCATCGATCTCCGCATCGTCGTATCCCATACCGCGCAGGACATTGCGTGTAGAGGCGCCGTATTTCTCGGCCGGCGTAAGTGGATGGATTCTGCTGCGGCTGGGGCGCACCGCGTACGGGTCGAGCTGGGTCACGGTGTGGCCACTGGGGTGATCCTCATAGACCGAAAACGAGTAGCTGCCGTTTTCGATACCGGTCCTGCCATCAGCCGGCCGGCTGTTGTACGCCCGGATGGTTTCGAGATTCTCGCACACGGCGGCCCCAATGCCAGCGGCCTGAAGGCGTTCTACCCAGTCGCTCGCCCGGGCCTTCAGAAACGCATGAGAGAAATACGCCGCCAGTTCATCACGCGGCGTCTCCGGCGCCTCTTCCAGTCCGGGCACGGTCGCGAATTTCGACAGATCCGTATCATAAGCGCTGAGCAGAAGAATCCCGTCCGCGGTGAAGTAGAAACGTGTCAGTTCGTCATAACCGTTGGCGTAACGCCCCGACGGTTCGTCGAACAGCCCGCGTCGTTCGTAGTCGTAGAAGAACGGCATCTGGGCGAGGCCACTCAGTGCCGTGAGCGAGGTTTTGACGCGGCCGATCTCCCCCGTGCGGTACTTTCGGTATAGCGCCGTGGCGATCCCCATGGATGCGGCGAACCCGCACATGACGTCGATCGTGCCGACATGTGCGTGCTCTTCCGGCGTATCCATACTGCCGCCGAAGCGCAGCATGATGCCGGTGGTGGCCTGAACCAGGTCATCGTAACCGAGGTAGTTGCTGCGCGGCCCGGTATTGACGCCGCTGAAACAGTCGAGCTGACAGAATATGACCTCGGGGTTGATCGCCCGCAACGCGTCTTCCGACAGGCCCATGGTCTCCACCTGGCGATCGGTGGCGTTCCACACGACCACGTCGACCGAGCGGATCAGCTCTTCCAGGATCTGTCTTCCCCGTGGCTGGGTAATGTCCGTCAACAACGAACGCTTCGAACGCATGTGGGACATACCGTAGATTACGGTGTTCCAGGCATCATAGAACGGCTGGGTCGGATCGAGCTTGATCACCTCCGCCCCGAAGCGGGCCAGGTACGTGGCCGAGTGCGGACCGGCGATCACATTGCACAGATCGAGGACACGCACGCCCTCCAGCCAGCCGGAACCGTCGTCGTTTGCCTCACCGACCGAAGCAGTACGGCTGTCGCCCACCGCCACCAGTGCCGCCATGGCGTCGTCGAACCCGACCTGCCGCCGCGCCCGCGGGGCCAGCATTTCCTCGGCGCTGTCCCGCAGCCAGAGGATGGGTCCGGGCTGCATCATCAGCCCGTATTCGGGATCTTCGACCTCGACCACCAGGTTGGTCGTTTCCGCGTGGTCGTCATGCATCCATTCCTGGAGCCAGCGCTGGGGCGAACCGGGGCAACGGGCGCGGCCGAAGCGCTTTTCCCATTCCTTTGCGGTTCGCGTGATGAATACCTCCTTCATGCGCTGCGCGATGTGATCGGCCCAGTGTTTCGGCAGGGGGTAGACCCCCATCGCGGCATCCGCTTTCCACTCGCTGCTCGGCTGGTAGGTATCCTCTTCCTCGGGCAGGCCCGCGGCCACGAGTTCGTCGTACAGGCCGAGGGTCTTCAGGCAGCGTTGCACATGGCCCTTGTGGCTGGGACAGACGACATAGAACATGCGCCCGTCCTTGCATTTGTAATTGCGGAAGAACGGATCGAGCAGCTCCTGCAGTTCGTCATAGCTGATGTTCATCGGCAGGCCCTCTTCCCGCCGACGCTCGATTTCCTTTTCGCGCTGGGTCTTGTAGCGCTCGGGTATGCCCTCGACCTCGATGGAGTTGTAACAGAGCCCTTCCATCAGCGAACAGGCCAGTGGGACCTCGATATGATCGCCGACGCCGCTGCGCTCACGCGCCTGCAGGGCAAGCACGGCCGCCGACCCGGCCAGCACCGTCCCGTAGGCCGATGCGAGGGGCAATGGCGAGAACGATGGATTGACCCCCATCAGCACACGGTTGAGGCCCATATCGGTGAACACGCCGGAACTGGCGGCAACCACGCTTTCAAACGCACGCCATTCACGCCGCAGCTCGTCATTGGACGCGAAACTCGGAATGGACAGCGTGATCAACTCGGGCCGCTGCGCGCGCAGCGCCTGGAAATCGATCCCGAGCCGCTGCATGACCCCATGGCGAAAACTCTCGATGACGATGTCGGCCTCGTCGATCAACGCCAGCGCCTGCTCCAGTCCGTCGCTGGATTTGAGATCCAGACGCAGGCAAAGCTTGTTTCGATTCAGTGTCGCGTTGGCGGGCGTATCCCACAGTGGCCCGCCGGGCGGATCGACATGGACGACCGTCGCGCCCAGATCGGCGAGGATCATCGCCACGGCGGGCCCGGCCATGTACTGACCGAAGTCGATGACCCGCACGCCGCGCAGCGGCAGCCGGGAATCCGTCGCTTCTGACATCGAAATGCTCTTCGGTGTTTCGTTGCCCGATTCCAAGGGGGACACGGCTCAATCCCGATTCCGGTCCGCGAGCATCCAGCCAGCGGCCCGCTCGGCCACCATCAATGTGGGGGAGTTCGTGTTGCCGCTGGTTATCGTCGGCATGATGCCGGCATCGGCCACGCGCAGACCGGCCACGCCGCGCACGCGCAGGCGGCTGTCGACCACTGCCATGGGATCGTCCGTGGAGCCCATGCGGGTCGTTCCCACCGGATGGAAAATCGTCGTGCCGATATCACCCGCCAGCTGCACGAGGTCCTCGTCACTCTGATACTCCATGCCCGGTTTGACCTCCTCCGGTGCATACCGTGCCAACGCCGGCTGGCTCGCGATCCGGCGCGTAACCCGCAGCGAATCGGCGGCCACTTTCCGATCGCGTTCGGTACTCAGATACCCCGTCCTGATCTTCGGGGCGTCACGCGGATCCGGACCATCGATACGGACCGAGCCCCGGCTGGTCGGATTCAGGTTGCAGACGCTGGCCGTGATCCCGGGGAAGTCATGCAGGGGCTGGCCGAAGGCCTCCAGACTCAGCGGCTGGACGTGATACTCGATATTCGGCGCGGGCTCGTCCGCCGAACTCCGGGTGAACGCCCCGACCTGCGAGGGCGCCATGCTCATCGGGCCCGAGCGCCGCAACAGGTACTCGAGTGCGATCCGCGCCTTGCCGGACACGGTCTTCATCATCGTATTCAGCGTCTTCGCTCCGGTCACCCGATACACCGAGCGGATCTGCAAATGATCCTGCAGATTCTCTCCGACCCCGGGAAGATCATGGTTCACGGCGACCCCTTTTGCATGCAGATGATCCGCCGGGCCGATGCCGGAGACCTGGAGCAACTGCGGCGAGCCGACCGAGCCGGCGGCGAGGACCACTTCCCTGCGGGCCCGGATACGGTGTTCGTCACCGCCGTCGGCGACCCGGACACCCGTGCAGGACAGCGCGCCCTCGTCGTTACGGGCCAGCTCGAGCCCCAGTACCTGCGTGGAATGGCGGAGAACCAGGTTATCCCGCCGCAGATGGTCGCGCAGGAACGCCTTCGACGTGTTCCACCGCCAACCGCGAGACTGATTCACCTCGAAATAGTCGACGCCCTCGTTACAGCCGCGGTTGAAGTCGCGCGTACGCGGAATGCCGGCCTGCTCCGCGGCCTTGATGAAATCATCGAGCACCGTCCATTTCAGCCGCTGGTGCTCGATCCGCCACTCGCCGCCATGGCCGTGAAACCGTCGATGGTCCGGGTCCGCATCGCCATCGTCATCGAGCCGGTAGTGGTTCTCATGGCGCATGAATTCGGGCAGGCAGCGTTCCCAGGACCACTCGGGATCGCCGGTAAGACGGGCCCAGGCGTCGTAGTCACGCGCCTGCCCGCGCATGTAGATCATGCCGTTGATACTGGAACAGCCGCCCAGCGTCTTGCCGCGGGGATAGATCAGTGACCGGCCATTGAGACCTTCGTCGGGTTCCGTGCGGTAGCGCCAGTCCGTGCGCGGGTTATCGATGCAATACAGATACCCGACCGGGATATGGATCCAGTGATAATTGTCGCGGCCACCGGCCTCGATCAGCAGGACACGGTTGGCCGGATCGGCACTCAGGCGATTCGCCAACAGGCAGCCGGCGGTGCCAGCGCCGACTACGATGTAGTCGAATTCATCATCCGCCATGACCGCGTCCACTTACGGGATATGAGCAGGTGTCGCAAGCCGGTGACATTTACCCATCGATATAACAATCAACCACCCCGGCGCCATCAGGCACCCCGCGGGGAATTGTCACTCTGATGGTCCATGCCTCCCTGGATGAAGCCCGGACCCCGATACAGCCGGGCGTTCTGCATCGGAAAGGTTACCGTAATGGTCGTGCGTATCAATTGAGAAATCCGGAACTGGGATATAACCTTAGCTTATATCAATGCCCGGAGTGCCCCAACCATGCAGGACATCCACATCCTCCGTGCGTTTGTCGCCGTCGCCCGCGAAGGGAGCGTCTCGCGTGCCGCGCAACGGCTTCATCTGACGCAGCCGGCGGTCAGCCTCAAGCTCAAGCAGCTGCAGCAGACGCTGGAACTCACGCTGTTCCGCCGTCACCCGCAGGGCCTGACGCTGACGCCGGACGGGCAGACCCTGCTGCCGGTAGCGGAGAAAGCGCTCGCGGCCATGTCCGCTTTCAACGAGAGCGCCCTCGCACTGCACAGCACGCTTCGGGGTCGCCTGCGGATCGGCACCATCGTCGACCCCGAATTTATCCGCCTCGGGGCGTTTCTCCAGCGGCTGGTCGAACGGGCCCCGCAGATCGAGACCGAGCTCAGTCACGGGATGAGCGGCAACGTGTTGACTCGGGTACGCAATGGCGAGCTCGACGTCGGCTTCTATCTGGCCGCGCCGGGGAGCGGCCCCCCGGCCGGCACGCCGGCGGTGAGCTACCGCGAACTGACTCACTTCCACTACCACGTGGTCGCACCGCCAGGCTGGGGCGATCGCCTGCAACGCGCCGGCTGGGAGGATCTCGCGGCGCTGCCTTGGATCGTCACGCCTTCGGACTCGGTCCATAGCCGTTTGCTGGGGGGGATACTCGACCCGCTAGGCCTCACGCCCAACGGCGTCGCCCAGGTCGATCAGGAGGCCTGCATGCTGGATCTCGTCCGCGCCGGCATCGGACTCAGCCTGGCGCGCGATGCCCTGGCGATGGCCGAGCGGCAGGAACGTGGACTCGTGATCGCGGAGGGCGTGCGAGTGCCCTGCGCGCTCAGTTTCATCTGGCCCGCGGACCGGGCCGCAGAGCCGGTAATCAGCGCCGCGCTCGACACGCTCGACAGCGTCTGGGACGCCATCGAGCTAGTGGGCCATGCGGGCCGTTCGGTTACTCTCTGAGCCGACATGGCGGTTCAGCACAAGGCGCGCCGATCTTGCGTAGCGCCTCTTACGTAAGTGAGGCGCAACGCCGTGGTGGGCCGCCATGTCCGCTCCCGAAGGGCGGTGCTGTGCGGCACCTGTCGCGGCGTTGCTCGGTCGCTTGTGTAGCGACGCTACACGCGCTCCTCGCGCCTTGCGACAGGCACGCACAGCGCCGCAGAGAATAACCGAACGGCCCGCATGGCCCACTAGCCGCATGAACGCGCGCGATGGGGCCGTCAACCGACCCCGAATCGGTACTTATCCATTCTGCTCCATACCGGCCAGCATCAGCGTACCGTCGATCGTGCGTGCGAGTTCATTCACCCAGGCGAGGTAATTCCGATGTACCGCCTCGACGGCCTCTTCGCTCTGCCGCACAGGGCTGAAATGCATTTCACCGGAGTCGCCCCTTGAGCCGGTCGGCGGGGCCGTCAACCAACCGTGATCGAGGTTATCGCTTTCCCGATACTCGAACGATATGGAGCGATCACCGATCCGGACGCGCACGCGCCCTACATGCGCGCGCACGGGCAGCTCGGCATCGATGTAGCCGGCATCCCGGTTGATCTCGGTCATGCGCCAGCCACGGATCACGAGGGCCTCGATCACGGCACGCGTCACCCGATCCCCGCCCAGTTCCGCAGGAAGAGTCACGGGCTCCGGGTTGAACGGCACAATGGCACTCCCGGCCAACGCGCTGAATGGCGAGGCAATGAGACAACATATCAGCAGGATCCGGCGTACATATCGCAACATCGTGGACTCCAGAGATTATTTTGCGTGTAGATACGCGCTCGCCCTTGGCGGCGAGTCGCGCTGCGGCGCCCGGGACGAATTCGGAGGATGCGCGGGAATGAGTCATGAAACGGAATCCGTTCCGATCGACAAGGCGCCGGCTTCCTGCCGCGAACGTTCGTGAGCGGGCGCCGACAATAGCGCAGTCACGGCACCGGGAGAAGTGGTGGCCGGACCCCCCCGCCCTTCACGCCTGAAAACCGCTGATACAATCGCCGCAGTCGCTTCGCCCGGGGAAATAATCTCCGCGGTCACATCGGCACTGGAGGCCGCGGCCGACATGACGCGTACCCGCTCCGGCAACACCAGCGGCAGCGCTGGCCCCACCAGCCGCGTCGAGATCGTCGACGGCAATTTCCGCGCATTCGTCGAGAGCCGGCAGGCGTCGCCCGCCCGGCAGGATCCGGATGCCGCACTGCCCGGATGCCCGGACCTCAGCGGCCACGGATTCCTCGAGCTGTTCGAGTCCCAGATGCTTTCGCGTCACCTGGACTTCGAGGCGCGCGCGATGCGGGCCCGGGAGGAGGGCTTCTACACGATCGGCAGCGCCGGCCACGAGGGCAACGCCGCGGTTGCCCAGGCCAGCCGGCATACCGACCCGGCCTTCCTGCACTATCGCTCCGGCGCGTTCATGCTGGAACGGGCCCGTGCACTGCCACACGTCGATGCCGTGTACGACACGGCCCTGTCGCTGGCCGCCAGCGCCGAGGACCCGATTTCCGGCGGTCGCCACAAAGTCTGGGGGTCGGTCGCGCTGAACGTGCCGCCGCAGACCTCGACCATCGCCTCGCACCTGCCCAAGGCAGTGGGCACGGCCATCGCGCACGGGATCGCCGGGCGCTGCGGGACACCACGCCCGGTGCCCGACGATGCCCTGGTCGTCTGCTCGTTCGGTGACGCCGCTATCAATCACGCCACCGCCCTGTCGGGCTTCAACGCCGCGGCCTGGACCGCATACCAGCACCTGCCCTGCCCGATCCTGTTCGTCTGCGAGGACAACGGCATCGGCGTCTCCGTACAGACCCCGAAGGGGTGGGTCGCGGCGTCATTCCGCGACCGCCCCGGTATCCGGTATTTCCACGCCGACGGCTGTGACGTCGCAGCGGCCCACGCCGTCGCGCGCGAGGCCGTCGACTACGTGCGGCGGGCACGGCGCCCGGCCTGCCTGCACCTGACGCTCGTGCGCCTGCTCGCGCACGCGGGCAGCGACGTCGAGAGCCGCTATCGCCCGATGGCGGACATCGAGCGCGACGAGGCGAACGACCCGCTGCTGCGCAGCGCGGCCATCGCGCTCGACCACGGGCTGGTCACACCGGACGAGTTGATGGCTCGCTACGAGGCTGCGCGGGAGCGGGTGCACGAGGCCGCGGTGCGCGCCGCGCGGCGCCCCCGCCTGCAGCGTCGCGCGGAGATCATGGCGCCGCTGGCCCCAGACACGCCCAGCCGCGTGCGGGCGGAGGCCGAGCGTAACGATTACGGGGCCGCGCGCGAAACCGCCTTCGGCGGCCACGACCAACTGCCGGAAAAGCTGCCGCCACGGCACCTCGCGATCCAGATCGGGCGCGCGCTGCATGACCTGCTCGCCAAATACAAAGGCGCGATCGCGTTCGGCGAGGACATCGCGGCGAAGGGTGGCGTCTATACCGTCACCAGCGGGCTGTCAGAGAGCTACCCGCCGCACCGGGTATTCAACACCCTGCTGGACGAGACCACGATCCTCGGCCTGGCCCAGGGTGCCGGCCTGATGGGGCTGCTGCCCATCCCCGAGATCCAGTATCTGGCCTACGTCCACAATGCCGCCGACCAGCTCCGCGGCGAGGCCTGCTCGCTGCAGTTCTTCTCCAGCGGCCAGTACGCCAACCCGATGCTGGTACGGATCGCGGGACTGGCGTACCAGAAGGGCTTCGGCGGGCATTTCCACAACGACAACGCGTTCGCGGCCCTGCGCGATATCCCCGGACTGGTGATCGCCTGCCCGTCGCGCGGCGACGATGCCGCGTCGATGCTGCGCACCTGTGCAGCGCTGTGTCAGGTCGACGGCCGTGTGGTGACATTCATCGAACCGATCGCGCTGTACATGACCAAAGACCTGCATGAAGCGGGTGATGGTGAATGGCTGTTCCCGTATCCCGCGTCGGGCGCGGCGGCCCCGTTCGGGGAACCGCGCGTTTACGCGCCCGAGGCGCATGAGCTGCTGATCGTCACGTTCGGTAATGGCGTACCGATGAGCCTGCGTGCCGCCCGCCGGATCGAAGCGGACACGGGCAGCCGCCCGCGGATCCTCGACCTGCGCTGGCTAAAACCGCTGAATCGCGAATCCATCGCCCGTCATGCGCGGGAATGCGGTCGCGTGCTGGTCGTCGACGAAGAGCGCGAGACCGGTGGCATTGCCGAACAGATCATCACCAGCCTGATGGAAGACTGTGGGCCCTCGGTGCAGATGGCCCGCGTCGCCGGTGCCGACAGCTATGTCCCCCTCGGCGAGGCCGCGAACCGCGTGCTGGTATCGGAGACGGAGATCGTCGCCGCGGGTCGACGCCTGCTCGGGGCCCACCACGGGAACCTCTGATTGCAGGGAGCCCTGTAGGTCGGGCTTACAGCCCGACACCCGTAACCCTCTGATCTGTCGGGCTATAAGCCCGACCTACATCGTTCCCCCAACGCGCTGCCTGGTTTTGCTCAGAGCTTTCCTGGGAGTTGCCGTTGCGTATCGGTTCAGGCGGAAGGCGGAAGGCGGCTTCGCGAGTGAGATTGATTTGCATTAACACTTCGTAATCTGCAGGATTCACGCTTCGCGATTCATAACAACTACACCGCCGTTTCGCTCAAGTCTCGTCACCAGTCGCCATTCACAACCGCCGAGGTGATCCGGAATGTCCCGTGAGCCAATGCCTGCTTGTCGTGTGATACGCGCCACACTCCACGCGCTGCCTGCCATCCTCCTGACTGCATCACCCGCCACCATCGCAGCGGCCGCCGAGAATGAAACCGGGGAGATGGAAGCCGTGGTGGTCACCGAGACCGCGCTGAAGGTCGACGTGCCGCTGGTGGAGACGCCGCGCCCGGCGTCCGTGGTCGAGCGCGAGGAGCTCGATGAACGCAACGTGCAGTCGCTGGACGAGACGTTCCGGTACCGCGCTGGCGTTCTCTCCGGACACTTCGGCGACGACAATGACACGGACTGGTTCAAGATCCGCGGCTACGACCAGTCCACTTATCAGGACGGGCTGCGGGTGTACCGCGATGGCTTCTACCAGTGGCTGCCCGAGCCGTTCGGCCTGTCGCGGGTGGAACTGCTCAAGGGACCGGCCTCGATCCTGTATGGGGAGACACCGCCCGGCGGCGTGATCAACGCGATCAGCAAGCGGCCGACCGAAGAATCGCGTGGGCTGGTCGAGGTCCAGGCCGGAAACTATGAGCATCGGCAGGTCGGCATCGATGTCTCCGGCCCGGCCGCGGGAACCGACGATGTCCGCTACCGTATGGTCGGCCTGTTCCGCTCCGGCGAAGGCGACATCGACTTCACCGAGAACGAGCGCTACTACCTCGCCCCGAGCCTGGAATGGGACGTCACCGAGGATACGGAACTGACACTGCTCTCCAGTTTCCAGAAGGATGACGCGGTTCCCTACAACGGCTTCAAGCTGCCGTACGGCACGGTCCAGGACACGCCCTTCGGCAAAGTCGACCCCTCGACCAGCTACAGCGAGCCCAGCTACGACACCAATGAGCGCGAGCAGAGCCGGATCGGCTATGAACTCGACCACCGCATCGACGACACCTGGCGCGTCGAACAACGCATGCGTTACAGCGAGGTCGATCTGCTGCTGCGGAGCAGCTATATCGCATTCCAGACCGGTCCTCGCACCGGCGCCCAGGGGCTGACGTATCGCGACGGCCGGATCGACTCGTGGACACTCGACAACCGGGTCGTCGGCAAATGGTTTACCGATCGTACCGAGAACACGCTCCTGCTCGGCCTCGACTACCAGGATCTCGAAAAACAGGGCGAGCAGGCCAACCTGTTCGGCACCTTCGGCACGATCGACCTGTTCGATCCGCAGTACGGCAACTTCACGCCGCCGAGCGGCGCACAGATCATGGACCAGCACATCAACAAGGAGCAGATCGGGCTTTACGCCCAGAACCAGCTGCGCATCGACGACCGCTGGGTGCTGCTCGCCGGGGCGCGCCACGACCAGGCCGATGTGAGCGACAGGGTCAGCGGCCAGGAGGCCGATGTCGACGAGACCTCGCTGTCGGCCGGGCTGATGTACATCGCCGATAACGGCCTCAATCCGTACCTCAGCTACACCGAGTCGTTCGAGCCGATCGCCGGCACCGACCAGAATGGCGACCTGTACGACCCCATTCAGGGGCGTCAGCTCGAGGCGGGCGTCAAATATGCGCCGCGCCACCTCGACGGCTACGTGACGGCTGCGGCCTACCGGATCGAGGAAGAGAACACGCTGGCGACCACCGGCGGCGGCGCCCAGGCCCAGGTCGGCGAGCGCAATACCGACGGCTTCGAGATCGAAAGTGTCGCCTACTTCACGGAGCAGCTGCAGGCGACCCTGGCCTACACGTATAACGACTCGGTCACCCGCAACACCGCTACCAGCGGCAGCGAGGCTCGTGCACCGCTGATCCCTCGAAACATGGCGTCGGTGTGGCTCGACTACGCCTTTGATAACGCGGCCCCGGGGCTGAAGATAGGCGGTGGCGTGCGCTACAACGGCGAAAGCGAGGACAAGTTCCGTGACGTCACGGTCCCCTCCTACACCGTGCTCGATCTGATGGCCCGCTACGACTTCGGCGCCAACTGGAGTGCACAGGTCAACGTGAACAACGCGACCGACGAGGAATACGTCGCCAGTTGCGACTACTGGTGCTACTACGGTGCGCAGCGCCGCTACCAGGCCAGCGTCAGCTACCGCTGGTAAGCCCGCCGGTGATCACCGGATCGAAGCCGGAATGCCAAACGGGATTCCGGCTTCTTTGCGGTCAACGGAGTCCGCGAATGCCGCCTGAGACACCCGAACGTCTCCACAAAAGGCGCAGGCACCCCCACTTGGCCGGCCGACTCGAATTCCCGGACGATCCGTGCTCCAATCAGGCGGAGTATCGGGGGAACCTAGAGTGGCGGAAAATGACCGTGGGGGTGTGGCTGCACTGCTGGATGACCTCTATAACGCGGCCGTCGAGCCGAGCGGCTGGGAGGCATTTCTCCACCGGTTGTCCGCGCTGTTCCAGACCGGTACCGCGACCGTGCGCGTCACGGACCTGTCCACCCCCCTTGTCTATACCTACTACACGGTCGGTTTCGAGGAACGGATCAACCGCATGTATGCCGAGGACGGGGTCGATATCGACCTCTTCCGCGACACCCTCGCGGCCGCCCCACTTGGCGTGATCCAGGCGAGCCACCGGATCGTCCCCGATCGCGAATTCGAGCGTAGCCCCCACTACGAGCGCGTCTTCCGTCCGAACGGCAACTTCTACGCGATGGGCGCGCATTTCGAACGGTGGGATGACAGCGCGATGCATATCGGCGTCCACCGCCCGCGCCGCCATGGCCCCTTCACGCATGCGGAACGCGAGACGCTGCAGCACTTCTCACCCCACCTGCGGCGTGTGGCGCGCATCACCCGACGTCTGGGTGAATACGAGTGCGCGTTGAGTGCAGCACGCCGTGCCCTGGACGACCTGCCCTACGGCATCTGGATCCTCGACCGTCGATTCCACTGCCGCTGGGCCAACGCACCCGCCGAAGAGGCGATGCGTGCCGGCGCGCTGGGTCTCGGGCTGTCGGGAGAACGACTGGCCCTGAAGGACCGGGCACTCGACGGCGGTCTCTGCACCGCGATGGACGCACTCAACGCCGGCAATGGACCGGTACAGACGGTAACGCTCGGGCTCGATGGCGCCGCCCTCGTGCTGGTAGACCGCGGGCCACGCGCTACATCCCTTGGCCTGCCGAGTGAAGGCTCGGATACCGTGCTCGCCTTCCTTGTCGATCCGGCGCGCCCGACACCGCTCGACAGTGAGCGGATGATCAAACTCTACGCAATCACGCCCGCGGAGATCCGTCTGCTCGGCGAGTTCATGCGCGGGCTCGACCTGCATGAATCGGCCGCGCGTCTCGGCATTTCGATCCACACCGCCCGCGCCCAGATGAAATCGGCCATGCAGAAAACGGGTGTCAACCGCCAGCCGGAGCTCATGCGCAAGCTGTTGATCAGCGCCACCCGCATCGGGGCGGACAACGACTGAACGGGTGTTACATCAGTACTTACTTATCGGGCCCCGCGTTGATCATGGCCTCGGCGATCGACTGTTCACCGCGTTGCCGGAGTTCGTCTGCCGCGCTCGCACGATCCCGCTCCTCCTTGTTCTGGCTGAGCTTCCACTTGCCGACCATTTTCGTGACCTCGATTTCGATGCCGACGATGTTCGCCAGCATCTGATCGATGAACTCGGGCGCGGAGTCTGTCATCTTCCAGGGTCTCGGCGATTCCGCCCGCTGCTCATGCGTGCGGGTCAGCCGGGCGACGACACCGCGCACGAACCGCTCGTCGTCACGGACATGCAGCCGTCCATGGACGTGGACGACCCGATAGTTCCAGGTAGGCACCTGTTGATGGGACTCGTGCTTGCTCGGGTACCAGTTGGGCGACAGGTACGCGTCACCCGCGCGAAAGATCACGAGCGCCTCCTGACCATCCGTCGCCTGTTCCCATAACGAGTTGGCTCGTGCCACATGCGCGAGGAGTTTCCTGCCACCGCTGGCCTCGTCGACCAGGAACGGCAGATGATTCGCGTCGAGTCCGCCCGGTCCATTCACGACCAGCGCGCCGAACGGCCACGCCGCGATCGTCTGCAGCAATTCCTCTGTCCGCGCTTCCTCGAAATGCTCTGGCAGGTACACGTCACGCTCTCAACGACTAAGGCTGTGATCGTACCACTCCCCCCCGCGCAGGACGCTACAGCGAAACGGCCGGAACAAATCATGTCGCCGTGCCCGGGCGGGCGCGCAGGCGCAGCAGTTCGATGTAGACGCGATCCATGTGCGGGTTGATCTCGAGCGCGCGCTCGAACGCATCGATCGCTTCAGCGGTACGACCAAGCGCCTTCAGGCAAAGCCCGCGCCCGGCAATTGCACCGAAGTGCCGGGGCTCGAGTTCGAGCACCCGATCGATGTCCTCGAGCGAATCGCGGTAACGATCGACCAGATAATAGGTGGTGGCGCGCCGATTCCACGCCTCGGCATATTCCGGGTCCCGCTCGACCGCGCGCGTAAACGCTTCGATCGCGGCCTTATGACGGGAACTGGCCAGCGCGTCCAGCCCGGTGCCCATGATCCGGGTTACCGCCGGGTCCTCATGCTCGAACCAGATCTGCCAGATCTCCGCCTGCAACATCCGCGCGCGGTCATCGCGCCGCTTGTCCAACGCCTGCAGCTCGGCGAACAGGTCATCCAGCCGCGGATCGTCCTGCGCCCCCGGCAGCGCCGGCGCAAGGCTCAACCCGATGCACACGATCAGCCCGGCCATCCACGCTCGCATATGCCGCCTCCCGGCCGCTCCGGGCATCGCCACGCTTTGCGGCGACCACGTCCGCGACTCGACTCAATACATCATGTGCAGACGACCACCGGAGCGAACCACGCAGGTGCGCCGCTCGCGCAGGAACCGCTCCGTGATCACCCAGTCATCGCGCTCGTTCTGCCAGACCTGCACTTTCACCCGCCCGTCACGCGGTCCGCGCGTACCACCGGAGACCACGACCCGATAACCATGCATGCCGAGGGTGCGCTCGATCCCCTTCCCGCGCTCGCAGGTACGCCCGTCGCCGGGCACGTAATCCGATGCGGCGGGCGCCGCGGCCCAGGGAAACATGATCAGTACACCGAGCAGGATTCTGCGGAATCTCGCCATGACGCCCGTACCCCGTCGTCGGGATTGATACGCGGTGCGCGCGGTTCCCGCTGTCGGCGCGCCCATCGATACCAACACTGAGACCACGCCCCGGAACCCATTTATAGAAGCCAGATTCCGGGCGGACAACGACCAGGACCGGAGCACTGGACCGACCGATACCTGCACCAGCGGGTGCGGGTAACACGCTGCTTCGCGCCGGCGGACGTACCCGAGGCCTACTACCGCTACTGAGTTTTATAGCCGAGGCCGCGGCCCGGCGCCGCCAGAACACGAGCGCCGCGCAGGGACCGCGCGCCACACGGGGCTCGGTGCCGACACATGCCGCTGATAGAGTGTGCGCATGCTTGAGACCGCCCTGATCGCCTTTACCACATTCTTTGCGACCGTCGGGCCGCCGGACGTGGCGGCGGTATTCGCCGCCTTGACCACCCATGCGACCGCCGCGCGCCGCCGCTGGCTGGCGATGCGCGCGACCCTGATCGCCATAGCCATCCTGCTGCCGTTCGCCCTGTTCGGGAGCAGCGTGCTGGAGGCCTTCGGGATTTCCCTGGCGGCGCTACAGACCGCCGGCGGGCTGCTGCTGTTCCTGATCGCCGTCGATCTGGTGTTCGCGCGGGATTCGGGGGGCGTGGCGACGACCGCCGAGGAAGAGGCCGAAGCACGACAGCGCGAAGACATCTCGGTTTTCCCGATCGCGACGCCGCTGATCGCCGGCCCGGGTACGATCGGGGCGACGATCGTACTGATCGCCGACAGCGCGAGTACCGGTTCGGCATTCCTGGTGGTGGCGATGCTGTTATGCGTGCTGGCCGTGACCCTGCTGCTGATGCTGGTCGCCCCCGCCGTTCAGCGCGTGCTCGGTGTAACCGGCCTGCACGTGATCTCGCGGGTGATGGGCCTGCTGCTGGCCGCGCTCGCGGTCCAGTTCATATTCGACGGAATCACGGGCGGTCTGATCGAGGTCGCGCGCGAGGCCGGCTGATCCCGGAGTCTCCCGGACCGCGCGGCCGAGCGCGGAATCGCCGCACGCGTCACCCGCGGCGTCCGAGAATCCAGCCCTCGATGCGACGCCCCTCGCGATCGCCCGGCCCGCCCTCCGGCTGCAGTCCCAGCGCGACGGCCAGCATCCCCAGCAGTCCGACCCACGCATCGAATGGATCCTCGCCGGCCGCGCTCGATCCGAATCCATCTTCCACCGTACCCCGTACCGCGGAGAGGTCGATCGGCTTGTCCGCTGCCCACTGCAGCAATCGGCGGACCTGTTCACGACGGTCCGAGGCGTCGCGCTTACTCCAGCCTCGCCCCGGCGTGCGCAACCCCAGTTGCACGCAGGCATCGGCCGGATATGTCTCCGCGACCACGCAGGCTCGCGTTGCCAGCAGCGCCTGGAGATCCCCCTCGAACGGCCATAACCCGAGTGCGGTGCCCATCCGTTCACTCGCCGGCACCAGCACATGGCGCCAGCCGGCAATCGCCGCCCGGCCGACCTGGTTGCCGCCCAGCGTCCAGAACAGCGAACACGCGCGCCGGCGATCGCCCCCGCCGCGCTCGCACTCGCGCAGGAGGTCGTCCATCGACGCCACACCCAGCCCGTCGACCAGATGCGCCTGGCGGGTCCCGCCCGGCCGCGCGGGATAGAAAGGCCGCTCGAGGGCGATCTCCTCCGGTCGCTCGGCCAGTTCGTAGAACCGATGCCACGGCCCCGTCCCGAACGCCGGCAGCGTGCCGCGGAAATCCGCGATCCTCGCCCGCCGGGCATACGCACGCGGCAGGCCGATGGGGAAATCGAAACCGATAAGCGCGCCACCGCCGAGCGCTTCTCGGCGGCAGGACTCAAGCAGGGTCCCGGGCGCCCGGACAGGTTCCGGCGGTGCCACCCGGTACACGCCGTCCCGCAGCCAGGCCGTCGCCATCCAGCGCTTGTTCGGCGCCGTGCTCCAGTCGGCATGTATTACGATCGCGGGCAGCACTGCCATCCCCGGGGCCTTGTCAGTTGATCTCGGCAGTCGCCTCCGAGTCGGACATCCGCCCGAACAGCACGTCCATCATGTGCATCACGCGATCTTCGCCACTACCTTACTTGTTCCCGTTCAGGGAGTTGGGTGCGCGAAAATCGACGGAGTCCCGGCTGTAAACAGGGCGCCCTCATGAGTCTTTATCCGCTACCTGTTGGTCCGCCAACAGCCGCCTGAGGCGTTCCACCTCGTCCTGTGCTTCGATCTCGGTGGTGACATCGTATTGCACGCCCAGGAAGTAAATCAGTTGTCCGTTCCGGTCGGTCAGCGGTTGCAGAGTGAACCGGTTCCAGAAGAGCTCGCCGTTCCGCCGATAGTTGCGCAGCGTGACGGTCGTCTCACTGCGCGTGGCGATGGCGTGCCGGATCTCATCCAGGGCCGGCTGATCCCGATCCTCTCCGTGCAGGAACCGGCAGTTGCGCCCGAGGATCTCCGCGCGTGGGTAACCGGTTACCCGTTCGAAGGCGGCATTCGCGAACACGATCGGATTATCCTCCTGATCCGGATCGGATAGTGTGATGCCGGTGACACAGGCGTCGAGGATCTGTGTCAGCACGTATGGAATCGGACCCTCGTCCTTCTCGACGGTGAACTCCATGCTCGCCTCCTGACCAGTCCGGTCAGTGTTCGCGCTCGATCAAGCCTTTGATGTTGCGCACGGTTGTGTCGGTGCCGTCCTGGATCGCATGCCGGATCAGTTTCTCGAACGGACGCATGAACAGGTCGAGCTGCTTGAGCTCGAATTCCAGATACAGCGTGGTGGACTCCGGGCCATTCGGCTCGAAGCGATAGCGGATGGCGAAACGCGCCTGGCGATCGCCATCGAAATCGACGGCCCGCTCGGACTCGAGTCGGGTGACCTCGAAGGTCGTCTCGCTGCGCCGCCCATGGTCGACGCGCACCTGACGGCCACGGGTGCCGAGGCGCACGGGCCCATCGTTCATGGCCCGCAGCTCGCGCACCTCGGGGGACCAGCGCGGGTAATTCTCGAAGAAACGCACTACGACGAAGTCATAGACCGTCGCCACGGGGCGCGCGATGTCGATGCGGGAACGACCATGGATCAATGCGTGCACCTCCTGGCGTTCCATTCGCCTCGCGTGCAGTGCCGGTTGCACGAACATAGCCGCAAAAGCGGGGGGTTGCCTCGCCGGTTCCCGAATGTGCTTTCCGATTCCACGGTGGACCGGCTGCCGTGCCGGCGAGGCGCGGGTCCGGGTTATGCCGGTGCGGCCACTTTCCAGGGGGCGCCGGCGAGAAGCCGAACGAGCTCGACCTGGCGGTTGACGCCGGTTTTTGCAAAGACGGCCTTGAGCTGGCTGCGCAGCGTTTCGTTCGAGACGTTCCAGTCCGCGCTCAGTCTGGAGAGTTCGCGTCCCCGCCCCACCGCGACCGCGAGACGCGCCTCGGCCGGCGTCAGGTCATAGATCGCGCACAGGACCTCCGGGCGCAGCACACCGGTATCGTCGAGATCACCGACGTACAGCGCCACGCGGGCCGCCGGCCACTCCTCCCCCATGGTCGACACCGCTTGCGCGATGGGCATCCCCACCACGAGCAGGTTTGCCGCAGCGGACTCAGCGGCGGGGACGAGCACACTGCGGGATGCGAGGCATTCCCGCCCCGCCGGGGCGTTCTCCGCCTGGGCCGTCAGCTCGGCGATCATGGTCATGACACGGGAATCGTCCGACACGACCCGTCCATCCCGAACCCGCAAACCGCACCCCAGGCGCACGAGCCGCTCGCCCGTCTCGTTGGCATGCACCATACGGCCCTGTCGATCGAGAAGCAGGCACGCCACCGCCATCGTATCGAGCGCGCGCTCGGCCGAATCGGCGCGGTTGCGATGGTGACCCAGAACGCGCTGCAGGTGCATCGCCTGTTTCACGTGGGGGGCGAGCCACTGAATCACACGGAGCTCCGACCGCGAGAACTGCTCGCTGCCCGAATGCCGATGAAAACCGATGATCGAATGGCGCCCGTCGTCTGCGCGTTCGAGGAAGCCGCCGACAATGAAGTGATTGTCCAGTGGCCTCATGTACTCCTGGTAGAACTCCGTATCCCGCATTCGATCGAGATCGATGAGCCCGTCGTTGGTAACCATTTGCCCCACGGGCAACCGCTTGAGTGCCTCCAGATAGGGATCGTTCATCACGAGCCCACCGCAATACTCGGTCTGCAGATCGGTATCGAGGTTGTAATGGTGGCTGGACAGGACGGCGCGTCGCTCGCGCAGATCCAGCATGCGCACGAGGCCGGATTTCGCGTGGAGGGCGGCAGCGATCCGCGCAAGCACGGAGGGCCACTGATCGGGCGCCTCAACCGTTGAATAGATCGCGCCCGTCAGCTCGTTCAGGTCGCGATCGCTGATGCGTTTCGCCCCCTGTCGACGTCGCACACCCATCGCTCCCCCTCCATCGCCATGCCTGAGCGACCGATCCGATCCCTGCTGCGGGATGCACGAAAAATGCCACCGAATAGACCATGGCCACCCCGGTAACTACCGCCGACGGTCACCTGCTATCGTGCCTCCCCGAAAGGGCGTGCGCCAGCGCGACCGCGGAAAACGGCCCTGCAGAGTCCTGACCCGATCGTCGCCGACGGCGTTCAGGATCGCCGCCCGCGCGATCCGGGTCCGCCCCATATACGGAGGCCCGGATCCAGCGCCTCTTGAACGGATGCCCGTTCAGCGCGACCCTGCCACGGGACCCAACGCGTCAAGGCTGCCGATGCATCTCCATGACCATGAATTCCCCGCGATCAACGGCGGCACGATTCGCCTGCGGGATCATGCCGACGGTCCGATTCTGGTCGTCAACACCGCGTCCGAGTGCGGCACGACACCGCAGTATGCGGGCCTCCAGGCGCTGCACGAACAGTACGCCGACCAGGGACTGACGGTGATCGGCGTACCGTCCAACGATTTCGGTGAGCAGGAGCCTGGCGACGAGGAGGAGATCCGCGCGTTCTGCAGACGCGAGTACGGGGTCTCGTTTCCCCTGACGGCGAAGCAGCATGTGATACCGCCGGACGAACACCCCTTCTATCGCGACATCGCGTCCGAACTGGGCGACGTCGCCCGCCCGCAATGGAACTTCCACAAATACCTCGTCGGCACCGACGGCGATCTGGCGGGCCTCTGGGACAGTCAGACCGAGCCGCGCTCCGCGGATGTCATCGAAACGATCGAAACCGCTCTGGCGGGCGGAGAAGCCGCGGAGTAACCACCGTTGGTACGGGTCAGTCGGATTCCGGAGGCCGGAGCGCCACCATGGGTCTCACGCGCTCGCCGGCGTCCCGGGGGCACCGACCATCGCGAACACCGCGCCCTGCACCACGATCAGCACGACCCACCCGATCACGCAGACGCCCAGCGCCCGCCAGGTACTCTTGTAGTCTAGGGCCTGGCGAACACCGACGACCATGGCGGCAAGCATCCACAGATCACAGGCGAGCACGAGCAGCCCGCCGATGCCCGGGAGCACACCCAGGAAACGCAGCATGCCCGGCGCGGAGGCGAAGCCGACGGTGCGCAGCAACTGCCCCATGTCGGCCTCGGTCTCCGCTTCCGGCAGCAGCTTCGTCCCGATCAGCCAGGTCAGAAACGCCCAGACGAGCCAACCCACCAGCGCGGCGATGCTGCCTACGACCAGGGCGGTTCCCAGATCCATGTAGAGCGCGCTGCCGATGCCGGCGGCGACACTGGACAGCAACACGACAGCGATGGCCTGGCCCATGGCGCCTTTGTCGTGCTCGACCTCTTCGTAGATGCGGGATTCGAGTTTGGCCGCGCCGATCACGCGTTCGGTAAAGCTGCTCATCGCTTGTTGCTCCAGTGCGGGGGGTAACGGGATCGCGGGGAAGACGAACGGGCCATGCCCCGTGTACGGCCCGCTCGGGACCGGCGTATCCCGTGAAATGGTACGCCATACCGGGTGCAAGGCACGACCGTATGCACGTAGCCATGGAGTAAGCACTCTGAAGATCGACCTCCGATATCCCGATCGTCCCGGGTCAACCGGTACAATCGGAGTAGGCCATTGCGCGTCCGCTGAGCATCAGGAGTCCCGATGAAAAACGTTGCGCTGCCCAGCGGTGAATACGTTCCCACGCTCGGCCAGGGTACCTGGCACATGGGCGACAGGCGCCGGGAACGCGAGCGTGAGGTCGCGGCCGTGCGCGCCGGCATCGACGCCGGTCTGACGCTGATCGACACGGCGGAGATGTACGGCGACGGTGAGGCCGAGCGCATCGTCGGCGAGGCCATGGGGAACCGGCGCGAGGCGCTCTTCCTCCTCAGCAAGGTCTACCCACACAACGCCTCACGCGCCGGGGTCCGAGCGGCCTGCGAGGCGAGCCTTGAACGCCTCGGCACGGACCGGATCGATCTCTACCTGCTGCACTGGCGCGGCGGCGCCGATCTCGCCGAAGCGGTCGCCGGGTTCGAGGATCTGCAGCGCGATGGACTGATCCGCCACTGGGGCGTGAGTAATTTCGACGCGGCTGATCTGGCCGATCTGTGGCAGGTGCCCGGCGGCGACGCCTGCAGCGCCAACCAGCTCCTGTACCACCTCGGCGAACGGGCCATCGA